>NZ_AYYA01000009.1:0-28873 GCF_000511065.1 Psychrobacter sp. TB67 | reverse complement strand
TCAAACCCTAATATTAACAACCTCACCTGAGTAAAATATCAATTTAAACGAAGGCTACTAACGCTATATATAGCATAGTGTTAGTAGCCTTTTTTAATGTCTCAAATGCACAAAATATAAGCGCATATATACCATGAAGTAAGATTTATAGCCCCTCAATAGTTGAGTTTTTGACATCTAACAAATTATGATTTCGCTCGTAGAAATTCATCAAATCCTCATTAATAATGACAGTGTGGATTCCTGATAAGATTATTATTGGAGAATAACTTAGCACACACATTGAACCGCCCCGGTATTGTCGGAGACTTAACATTCTGAGAGAATACGACAATGAAAAGACAAACCTACACTCCTGAAATGAAAGAGCGCGCCGTCCGTATGCTAATTGAAGCTAAAGACGATTACCCATCCACCTGGTCAGCCATCAAAGCCATAGCGCCAAAGATAGGTTGCACGCCTGAGACCCTACGATCATGGCATAAAAAGCACATTGATAAAACCATTCCTGCAAAGATTCAAGCTCAAAGCCAAGCCGAGCGCATCAAAGAGCTTGAACGTGAGAACAAAGAATTAAAACAAGCCAATGAGATCATAAGGAAAGCAGCCGCTTTTTTCGCCCAGGCGGAAATAGACCGCAAACCTTAGTGATGGTTCAATTCATCGACGAGAATAAATCTATTTATGGCATTCTAGCTATTTGTAGAGTCTTGCCGATTGCCCCATCCATATACTATCGTACCAAAGACTTAAACGACAATCCGGAGAAGCGTTCACAGCGTAGTCAGCATGACGATTTCTATCTTAATGAGATTAAACGTATCTGGCAGGACAGCAAATGCCGTTATGGTACTCGTAAAGTCTGGAAACAGTTGAAAGCAGAGGGTATACATCCTGCACGCTGCACTGTAGAGCGTTTAATGCGTCAGCATGGAATGCAGGGTATTTGGCGAGGTAAAGGTAAGATAACGACTAAGTCTCGTGACGATCAAAAGCGTGCTGATGATTTGGTTAATCGTAACTTTAATGCCCATCGCCCTAACCAACTATGGGTTGCTGATTTTACCTATATAAAGACACTGAGTGGCTGGGTATATACCGCCTTTATCATTGATGTATTTGCTCGCGCTATCGTTGGCTGGAAAGTATCAGATCGTATGAACACTGATATGGTGATGGCAGCACTAAACCAAGCCATTGCAGACAGAAACCATCCTAAAGATGTCATTCATCATAGTGATCGCGGCGTTCAGTACTTATCAATTCGCTATACTGATAAGATGGCTGATTCTGGCGTCATTGCATCTGTTGGCACGACAGGTGATTCATACGATAATGCGTTGGCTGAAACGGTTAACGGACTTTATAAAACGGAGGTGATTGAATATTTAAAACAGCAGTGGCAAGGTGTGAGTGATGTTGAATTAGCAACCCTTGAATGGGTCGATTGGTTTAACAAAACTCGCATTCATAGTACGATTGGCTATGTGTCGCCTTTTGAGTTTGAGAGACGATACTATGATAGTTTTATTGAGTCAGACAAAGCTGCCTGACTCAAGCAATCAAGTCTCCGATATAGTCGGGGCGGTTCAAAGCGCTTGAGTCAATTCACGCGGTTTTTACTGGATACGAAGGTAAAGGCATAGGAGAAGGTAAACCCTAATTATGCGCGATCATCTTATAAAGCATGAATATATATAAGAATGTATTGCTAGATCAAAAGTCAAAATAACTAAGGGTCAATATGGCTTTTATTTGCACAAAAAACGATGAAAAAATCTATAGTTTTATATATAGCTTAAAAGATTGGATAGCTTTAAAAGAAGATAAAGCGTCCAGTTTCAATATGGCTTGCTGTGGTAATCAGGCAATACTAAAGACAAGTAAGCTAGGTACGCAGTTCTTCGCTCATAAGGCAAAACCTAAAGACTCTAACTGCTCGACTGGTGGTGAAACTGCCGAACACATGCATATCAAATATCTTGTTATGAAAGAATTAGATAGAAACGGTTGGAATGTAGAAGTCGAAAAAAGAGGGGTTACCCCTAGTGGGGAGGAATGGATAGCAGATATCTACGTAGAAAAAGGTAAAGCTAAGATTGCAATTGAAGTGCAATGGAGCCCTCAAACTTTTATAGAAACAAAACGCAGACAAGAAAAATATGCTCAATCAGGTGTAAGGTGTGCGTGGTTGCTTAGAAGTGGCTCAATTAAAGATACCAACGCAATTACAGGCGATTATGCCTATAGTACGAAAGACATACCTGTATTCTCTATTTATAGAAATAAGACGCAGGGCAATCAAGCTTATATGATTTATAACGTGAATAAGCTAGACAGCAACAGTAGTCGGTACAACCACCGTTCATTTAAGCCTATTACACTACCATTAGAGAATTTTATACAAAGATTGGTTTCACAGGGCCTAGTTTTTATACCTTATGAGCGATTCACCTCTACAAAGTTTAGATTTAAATCCAACGGTATCACTGAGATGACTTTAGGGGTGAGTAAAGACTCTTGCGCTAAATGTGGTTACTCCAATCCGATAATTTCTGAGGTGAGATATAAAGAAGACTATAAAGTACGTTCTAAGAAAATAAAAGATTGTAGCGATAAAGAGCTTAGAATTATTAATACACATTTTTCTAAGAATTATGTTTTTTCACCCATAAAAAAGGTGCGTAGTGAAATACTTAACAAAGTTTTTATAGTCAACACTTGTGTTGAATGTGGTTTTGTCATAGATAGAGATGGTCAATATAGTACCTATTTAAAAAAATTTTTCACTAAGCCGCTTTTTATAAAGCATTTAGGTCTTAATACAGAAAAATTCTATACTTCGAATACAACTCTTAATACGGAATGTGTTTACCTTGTAAACAACAGTTTCAAAATCAAATATAACGAGAGTTTTGAGTTTGGTAAATGGGTTACTAGAGATAGTGAACCAGTTTAATCAGAATAATTGGCATATATGATTGTTTATAAAAAATCATATAATGTAATTTACTACTGTAGATTTTGCAATAATTACTATATAAGTTTGAAAGCGATCAAACGTAATCCTTTTGCCATACTGCGTTTTTGCAAACCATACAACACCAACTATCTTGAGCACGCATATATAGGATATCTGCTGGCATCTCTACCGGGCAAGCACTTGCACAGTACTCACAGAGCATATCATCTAAACAAGCGTAACATTGAGCAATCGTCTCAAACAATAGATTTGAGCTGATTCTATATTTCTGACATAGCATTTGTACATGTTCAAGATAATCCTCCTTATGATCATATGCCCAATAATCAACACAGATTTTTTGATCTCTACTATTCTGTGTCATACCAAATTCAAGTTTGATACCCATAGTATGTCTCCTAATCAAAATGTCATTACATGTTCTATCGATTAGTTAGTTGTACAGAACTTTAAAAAATTATATGAAGTTATGTCTGTAAGAGACTCTTAATCACCTCATCTTGAGTCATTCCTATATGCTTGCAATAAAAAGCTTCAATCTCATCTAAAGCTTCACGTAATTGTCGCTGTGATACCTGTATGTAATGTAGTGTCACATCATCACTAGATTTAGCCTCACGATGATTGAGCAGTCTCTTTAACACTGGATAGGTTACATTAAGACCATTAGCGACAGTGCCAAATGTACGACGCAAATCGTGAGGCGTAATGTGCAAGCCAGCTTTGTTTGATATTGAATGATAACTACCGCTCAAATCTTTAACGTGGTCGCTATTTCTTTTCAAATCACTCGGAAATACCCAACGCTCTCCATTGCTCAATCTATAGCGTTCACTAAGTATGGCTTGAAGTATTTTTCCAGTAGGCATATGGTAATCAGAACCATTTTTAGTGGCTTTAAAAACGATACGAGCAGCGTCAAGATCTACATCTTCCCATCTTAGTGTCTGCGCTTCATTTAAGCGAACTCCAGCAAACATAAAAAGCAGTAAAAGATCACGAGCATTATTGCTATAAGATGCTTGTTTGAAAGAACTACCGTCACGGTGTTCAATCAAAGTTCTAAAATATACTCCTAAATACTCTTCTTCAACATGACGAGTACGAGGTTTAATTTTGTTCCAATCATTTTTGGCATTCAGTATTCGAATGGGTTGATCCTTTATTATGTACTCCTCATCGTCATCTAAGAAGCTATCTTGACAATAATTCCATACTGATCGAAGAGCTCGCATAGTAGCATTCGCTTGAGCTGGACTAGATTTGCTGATTTCCTTATGTTTTTCACTTATCATAGTTTTAGTTATATCGTTTAACGATATATCAAGCCAGTCATCGAGTCGACCAAGTATTTGCTGATCATAAGTTTCAATAGTACGGCTGGCAAGATTTGGCTTCATAGATTTAAAGTAGGTATATGCTTCATTAAGTGTTGGTATATCAGAATCTTGAATGTCTTTTAACTTTGGAGTAGCGTGATAACCATCGTAAACATCAAGTCCCTTTTTTATGTTGACCATCATCGTGCTCGCTTTTTCACGAGCTTCAGTCAAAGTGATTAGATGTGTTTCTTCAACTTCGTCACGATAGAGCTTACCATTGATGCGTTTATGAAGCGTGTATCTCTTAGATTGCTTACCCACACGAAGTGCAAAACCCGTTAATACTTCATCCATGTAGATGTCTGTACCATTTGAAGCATATGCAACTGAATCGATAAACTTCTTACTAAGCTTAACTTTCATAATTCATCCGTCACGCCGCAGTTATTATATTAATAGCACTATAATACGTGAACATGCAGATGTATTAAAGTATCAAGATAGTATCAAAATTTTATTTTACGCTGTTATTACTCGACCAATTTATAAATAATTCACGCAATAAAAAACCCTCACAATCTATAGACTGTAAGGGTTTCGTATAGTGGTACCAGTGGTCGGACTCGAACCGACACGCTTTTAAAGGCAACGGATTTTGAATCCGTCATGTCTACCAATTCCATCACACTGGCATGTTAGGTGATAAAGTCTATTGTGCGAAACCTTATCGAATTGGGCTACAGTGTTCTCTGTATAGGCTGCGTATTATAGCAGCCTATTTTTTAGCGTCAAGAATTATTTATAATAATTGTGCTTTTAATCACATTAATCTTAACCGACAAAGGCGCGCTCAACCGCATAGTCCGCTTGCACGCCCATGCGTGGCGACACAGTGAGACCAAAACCATCTAAAATCTCAGAGACTTCCGCATTGAATGGCATGCTGCCACAGATCATGACACGGTCATCGTCTTTATTCATCGGTGGCAAACCAATATCTTCAAAAAGTTTGCCTGATTTCATTAAGTCGGTAACACGGCCTTGATTTCTAAATTCTTCGCGAGTAACCGTTGGATAGTAGATAAACTTCTCGCGGAACCATTCGCCAAAGATTTCATCGTTGGGCAGCTCATTTTCGAACATGTCACGATACGCCAAATCATCTGCATAACGAACGCCATGCACCAAGATGATTTTATCAAAGCGCTCATAAACCTCAGGGTCACGTGCCAAGGCCAAAAATGGCGCAAGCCCCGTACCAGTGGACAACATATAAAGGTGTTTACCGGGTAGTAGATCGTCTAAGACTAGCGTGCCGGTGGGCTTTTTGCTGACCAATAGCTCATCGCCGACTTTGATATGTTGTAGGCGTGAGGTCAAAGGGCCGTCTTGAACCTTGATAGAAAAGAACTCTAGATGGTCTTCATAGTTAGGGCTAGCAATCGAATAAGCGCGTAGCAGTGGTCTGCCATCGACAGCGAGACCAATCATCGCAAACTCGCCATTGCGAAAGCGTAAGCCATCGTCACGTGTGGTTTTGATGCTAAATAAGGCATCATTCCAATGATGAACCTCTGTAACCGTTTCGGTGCGAAGTTTTGACATAAAGTCCTCGTTAATAAGTCGCTATTTTTATCGTTAAGTGTAAATGAGTATGAAATTAGAATTTTCAATGATAGCTGTTGGACGCTAACCATATATAAGCGGGTAATTATTATTAAAATATTAAAATATTAAAATGACTATAAATGCTCATGCTTTGAAATATTTTTTAGCCAAAAACCAATAATATTGTGAATGTATGAAGCAAGTTACAAAGCATTTTTTTCACATTTATACAAGGAATCGTAGGCTAGTCATAAGGTTTTTGTCCTCATAAGCACTATAGGTATTGTATGAATGCAAGCCATTCTCAATAAATTTCAAGCTCATAATACCAAACTTTAAAATAAAAATCTGTCTAGCAGCCACGATGTACCATGATAAAATGGAATATCGTTAGTGAGTAATTTTGTATGCTTGAGCCAATTGGCTCGATAAAGACCGTTTGTTATCAGTGGAGTGACCATATGTCTGGCGATAATGCCTTGTTGAATGACCAGCATCGAGCACCAATCATTGGCTACCATCGTGCGCCGCTCTCACAGAAGTTTGGTGCGCCAAGACAACCGAATTTGGTGGCGCTGACTAGTGTAATTGAGATGCTAGCGCCTTACGATACGCCAGCGGCATTCATTGGCTTAGACACTTTTAGCCATATTTGGATCAGCTGGCAGTTTCATCACAACTATTTATATAAAGACAATCAGAATCACAAAAACGAACAGAAACATCAAAACGACCAACTTGATACCACAGGTAGCGGTTTTCGACCACAAGTTCGACCGCCAAGGCTTGGTGGTAATCAAAAAATAGGCGTGTTTGCCAGTCGTAGTATGTATCGACCATCCGCTTTGGGATTGTCTGTGGTGAAACTTGAGCGTATTGAGGTGATACAAGGTCGGGTATTAGTTATCATCAGCGGTGCTGATATGATAGATGGGACGCCCATTATCGATATCAAACCTTATGTGGCTTATAGTGATGCATTGAGTCATGCAAAAAGTGGTTTTGCGCAAACTGCGCCGCACTTGTTGGATGTGACGATTATCGAGCTGGCTTATGAGCAGTTTTTGCAAATTGTCGCCAATCAAAGTGCGCAAAATGCAGCGGTAGAAAATGCTCAAAATAAGCAATCATCAGTTAAAGCAGTCATTGATAAAACTCAAAAACAGTTAATGATGGCTGATCTAGACACTATCAAAGCCTTAATCGCCCAAGATCCACGTCCTGCCTATCGGCGCACCGAGTTAAATAAGCGTTTTACCATGCGCTATAAATCTGTTGATGTCAGCTTTCAGCTGATAGAATCGGGACAGTTGCAAATAACGGCCGTTGTAGCAGTGACTTCTTAGCATGAAATTGGCGCACTGTATTTATGCTTTATCAAAGCCATGAAAGTGAAAGCTATAAACTGCTGATTTGTGAAATATTTATTGACCAATAAAAGAAGAAAAATATGTCTGCTCAAAAATATTCGATCGTGATTGATTTACGTTGGTGTCTTGATGAATTACTAGCAGATAGAGTAATTGATCAGCGCGGCTATAATCTGGTGATAACCAGTCGCCGTGATAAGGCGCAGCATCCGCTTCTGACGATTAGTGAGTTTGGGTTGCCTAATGGTCATGCGCTTGATGATCATGCGCTTGATGGTCATGCTGAGAGTAAATTAACGATAGCATGGCTCAATCAATGGCTAGCGGCCAAAGCAGACATGCCACTTGTGCGTATTGATCCACTGAAAGTTGATGTGCCAGCCGTCACGCAGCTGATGTCGTTCGAATATGCGCGCTCGCAGCATATTTTGCCGATTGAGGTCACGTTAAATGAAGTGGTCATCGGTACCGATCAGCCGTTTTATACAGACTGGCACTCTAATATAGAAAAGTTAATTAAGTCCAAAAGCTATCGTACGGTCTATATCAATCCTGAACAGATCAATCGCTATCGACAGGAGTTTTATCAAGTCACGCAAGCGATTGCTGGGGCAAACTCTCTACATAAGCGTGCGGCGGCTGATGTCACCAATGTCGAGGCGTTGTTACAGCTTGGCGACAATACCAATCCCGATGCCAATGACCAACACATCGTCAGGGTTGTCGATTGGTTGTTGCAGTATGCCTTTGAGCAACGCGCCAGTGATATTCATTTGGAGCCACGTCGCGAGACCGGAAAAGTGCGCTTTCGTATTGATGGCGTATTACACACCGTTTATGAGATGCCGCTGGCGATTATCGTCGCGGTGACAGCACGGATTAAAATCTTGGGCCGTTTAAATGTCGCAGAGAAGCGCAAACCGCAAGACGGCCGGCTAAAAACCCGTACGCCAAAAGGGTTAGAGACTGAGCTACGTCTCTCTACCATGCCGACTGCTTTTGGTGAAAAGCTGGTCATGCGGGTATTTGACCCCGAAGTATTGGTGCGCTCGTTTGCTCAGCTTGGTCTGTCTGGCAAGCAGCTTGAGACATGGCACGAGTTGACCGCGCATCCAAACGGCATTATTTTGGTCACTGGCCCGACCGGTTCAGGTAAAACGACCACTTTATACAGTACGCTTAAGCAGCTCGCCACAGAACAAGTCAACGTCTGTACCATTGAAGATCCTATCGAGATGATTGAGCCCGCTTTTAACCAAATGCAGGTTAATCCGGGCGTTGATTTGCACTTCGCTGACGGCATTCGCTCTTTGATGCGCCAAGACCCAGACATTATTATGGTCGGTGAGATTCGCGATGCCGAGACTGCTAATATGGCCGTGCAAGCATCGCTGACGGGACATTTGGTGCTCTCGACGTTGCATACCAATGATGCACCCAGTTCACTCACTCGCTTGCATGATTTGGGCATTCAGCCGTTTTTGACCTCAGCGACGATATTAGGCGTAATGGCGCAGCGCTTGCTACGTACGTTATGTCCGCATTGTAAAAAAGCAGTCGATGTTACGCCAGACAGTGAAATTGCGATACAGTGGCAAGAGCTGGTACAGCCTTGGCGCGCTGCTGTACCAGCACAAATTTATATAGCGCAGGGTTGTGAGCACTGTCGCCATACAGGCTATCAAGGTCGCGTTGGTCTATATGAGATTATGCCGTTATCGAATGAGCTAAAAAAACTGGTGGCAGCTGATGCCAATTTGGATGTATTGAAACAACAAGCCTACCGTGAAGGCGTACAGCCGCTACGCTTATCGGGTGCGAAGCGTATCAGTGAAGGGGTGACAACCTTAGAAGAGGTGATGCGTGTGGTGCCGTTACATTAATTTTAAATAGCAAAGTTTGGCATGGTAAAACTAGCCTTATACCCTGAGTCTTTAACGCTCCCAGCGTACATTTTGGCGAATGATTTTTGCAGGCGCGCCCGCCACCATACAATTTGGTGTGGTCACTGGTTTATTGACAAATGCACCGGCTGCAATGATACAACCGCTAGCGATAGTAACGTTTTTAGAGACAGTTACATTGGCAGAAATCCAAATATGATCGCCCAAAATGACGTTAGAGTGAGCAGGATTTAACCTCTTATTAGAGTCTATATCGTAAACCTTGTGGACGTCAGTCGCTCGAATTTCAATACCGCGCGATATCATGCAAGATTTACCAATAGTCACACTTTTATCACGTGCCAGAATATAGCAGTCGATGGCGGTAGTATGCTCACCGATATAAATATGCAAATGGTTGCCAACGATCAATAATTGCCCTGAGAACTTAACTTTTTCTCCAATCGTGACTTGATTGTGACTGCCGTTAATGTCGATTTTTAACTGATTAAATTTGCCGCCCTTACCGATAGTGATGTGATTGCCATGACCTTTACGAATGGTAATGGCTGAATTGCCAATGATGCGTACGTCTTTAGCAATCTTGATATGATTGTTGTGCCCTTTGTCTTGTAACAAAAACCGCTTTTTGTATAGTTGTTTGGGTAATAGGGTTTTTATAATGGGGGAGAGGCTGATGGTTTTTTTATGGTTCATAATAAAGGGCTTATGAAGAGTGAGTAGATGACGCAATGTTTTTGCTAACAAACCGCTTTTATGATTTATTAACTATCTGATAGTGTATCGTTAAACCTTACTTGAAAACAGCTCGCTTTAGAGCAATAAATAACCCTATTCATTTAACGTTTCAAACCTAATTTTTCTATTTTATTAACGAGATTGTTTATGTTTACTGATAGCCACTGCCATCTTAACCGTTTGGATTTGACCAAGTACGATGGTCAATTATCCGGCGCGATTGCTGCCATGAAAGAAGCCAATGTCACCCGAGCGATGGCCATTATGTGTGATTTTGCTGAATATGATGAAATTGCTAAAATCGTCAGCACTTATGGTGATGAAACGTTAAATCTCGGCATGAGCGTCGGTATCCACCCTTGTGAAGATATCAGCGTATTACAATCAGCGACGGTCGAACGTCTGATAGAAACTGCCGATGCCGAGCATGTGTGGGCCATAGGGGAGACGGGGTTAGATTATTATTGGTCGACGGAGAACAAAAAAGAGCAGCAAGCCAGCCTTGCGCGCCATATTCATGCCAGCCAAAGCTTGAAAAAACCACTGGTCATACACATGCGTGATGCCAAAGAAGATACCATTGATATCCTAAAGGCGGAAGGGGCGGAACACGGCATTATTCATTGCTTTACCGAAGATTGGGAGACCGCGAAGCAGGCGCTAGACTTAGGGTTTTATATCTCATTTTCGGGTATTGTTAGCTTTAAAAGCGCGCAAAATATCAAAGATGCAGCAAAAAATATGCCTAGAGACCGATTGCTTATCGAAACCGACAGTCCTTATTTAGCGCCTGTTCCTAAACGTGGTAGACCTAATGAGCCCGCTTATGTACCTTACGTTGCGAGTTGTCTGGCGGAGATGTATGGCTGTAGTAGCGATGACGTTGGTGCAATGACTGCAAAAAACTTTGAAAATTTACTGGCACAGTATCATTAAAATGGTTATGCTATGACCACTCAGTCATTTATTAGATAGTGTTATTGCTTTACGTTATTTTTAGTTGTTATCTCAAACGTAAGCATATGATTATCAATGACTATTTAGCAAACATAAGCATATTCCCCTTGGTAGTCTTCGAGCAGACTTTGTATAGCCTCATACTCTTGTTGCCGACGCACTAATCTATACGATGGTCATATGCTTAATCTTGTCAGGTTTTAGGAGAGATTATGAGTCGTCAGCATCAGTTCAAGGCACGAGAAGAGAATATCTTAGCGATGGCAGAGCAACTGTTACTTGAGTCAGGCGATGGTGATATCACTTTAGACAGTTTGGCAGACCAGCTTGATTTGGCTAAAGGCACCTTATATAAGCATTTCTCCAGTAAAGATGAGCTCTACTTGCGTATTATTATTCGTTATGAAGAGCAGCTGTTTGAGATCAATCGAATTGATGACTGCCCATCGGCTGGTGTGGCCCGTATGATTTTTCAGCAATTATTCAATCCACAAAAAGCCATGCTCCTCAATCAAATCGAAGAGCGTTTGGCGGCATCAGTGACAGGTCTCAATCGCTTGTTTGGTGAGTTGTACGATATTCGCCGTCAGCGTATGAAGCGTTTAATTGATATTATCAGTGCGTATTTACAGGAGCAGCACAGCAATTTAAGTACGCGTGATTACTTGTCCTCGATTTGGGCGATGGGTCAGGGCGGCGCAGGATTATTGAACTCAAGTTTTTATCAGCGCTACTTGGGTCGCCGTGATACCTTGCGTTATGCTTTCGTTCAGCAAATGCTCGAGTTGCCTAGCCATTATCCTGCTGACGATGATGAGGTGATGGATGAGGATATGCAAGAGCTGGTGGAGCAGATCGATACTGAGTCCGAAGAGCATCGTAATACCAATTACTAGCTTGTTATTATATTTTGAACATAAGCAGCTATTCTTTTATAAAAATCCGTGTTGTTATATTCTGTATGGCAGCACGTTAAATTTATTTTTTAATATGTGTACAGATTTATAGTTTTTATAACTCGTCACGTCTTTCGTCTTGTTTATACCATTCAATATAGCGTTATTTTTTAGTAGGATGACGCCATTCTAGATGACTTCTGTATGTCAAAACCGACTTCCTCGATATCTTCAATACTAGCTCTTCACGCGCCTAGGCATATCGGGCAAGCGGGCTTTACCCTTGTCGAAATTGTAGTGGTTGTGGTCATTCTGTCTATTTTTGCTGGCATGATGAGCTTATCAGTTGGTAGTAGTGAGTCTCGAAAAAACCGGGCCTTTTATGAACACCTTACCGATTCGCTGAGCTACGTTAGGCTATTATCCGCTGAGCGTATGCAGCCGATGGGCTTAAGCTTACAAGCGGATAAACAAGGTCAAGTAAACCCCGTTATTGTCACTTTATCAAATCCTTATATTGCCTATCAAACGGCTGAAGCCGCTTCAGATCGTACGGACAGTCGTGCTAAAAATGCCATGGAGTTGTCTACCGATTTGTCTGGGATGTCAGGTGTGAATGGGGACGTAGCAACGCCAAGTTGGGAGATTGAACCCGAAGTTACCTTACCTGAACTGCCTGCTGGAGTGAGTTTGAGTGTGCAAAGCTTAGATGCTGGTAACGCTGCTGCAAATGCCGGGCAGACTCAAACGCTACAACCTTGGTTTACCGATCAAACGGTACCGCAAATATTATGGTTTGGTACGGGGCAAGCGACACCGGTAACGATTGAAGTGCGTCATGACTCGCGCTTGGTGGGTGAGGTGATTACCATCATGCCTGATGGTAGTATGTCGCTAGGACAAGGACTGTAATGGATGATTAAATTACCTAATTCGCCTGTTAGTTCTGTTAATAAAGCCAGCAAAGCCATTTCATCAGAAAAGTCATCGTTGAAATCGACACGCGAAAGCGGTTTTACCCTGATTGAAGTGATGGTCGCCTTAGCGATTTTAGCCGTCGTCGCTGTCGCTGCTAGCCGTGCCAGCAGTGCGTATCTCAGCTCGGTTGATGTGTTGCGTACCCGTACGCTGGCTCATTTCGTTGCCCAAAACGCGGCTGCCGATTTACAAATCCAAGAGACATGGCTAACCGCCAATCGCAGCCAAACGCTTAATGCGCAAGGTCGGGATTGGCAGGTGATGATGACAATCGGCGATACCATTAGCCCCGCCTTAAAGCAGGTAACTATCGCTGTTGCACCTATTATCGATGGACAGACAGGCAGCACAGTGACCGATATTAAGGTGGTCTTGAGTAATCCAGAACAGGATATGGGTAGCCTTGATTTGGCGAGCTCAAATTCAAGTAGAGGCAGCCTGTGAGGCAGCAGCGTGGCTTTACCCTACTTGAGCTGATGGTCGCCATGGCAATATTTGCGATGCTGGCAGTGGCGGGTTGGCAAGTGTTTGATAGCGTGAACCGCGCCCGTGAGCGTGCGCAATTTCATGCTGATAATTTGGCTGTCTTGCAATATACCTATCTACAACTACAGCAAGACATGGGACAAATCATTCCTTACCAAGCACCCAGTACGCGAGATATCAGTGTCTCAACGAACACTACTAACAGTGACAGCACTCAAGCCAATATTATAGAGTCTGAGCCTTTTATGAGCTTAGATGGCGAGCATATTAGATTTGTACGCTTCGCAGATCCTGATCCACGCTACCAAAGTAGTGCCAGTGTGCAGTACATTGAATATATTTTTGCCGATGAGCGCTTAATTCGCCGTCAATATACCAGTCTTGCCGCTGGAGATGATAGCGTTAGCTTGGATAGCGTACTGCTAGAAGGGGTGACCGCAGCACGCTGGCAAGCCTATTTACCAGAAATTGCGACCAAATTTCCTGACGAAAACAGCAGTAGCAATAACAACAATACGACTAGAGCCTTTGGGCAGACGGCTGATACAGCGAATAGGCAAGCTGAGGTGCAATTATTGCCAAAAGGTATTGCCGTTAGCTTTACGTATCAAGATATGCCTATCACGTGGCAGTGGGCACTTGCCCCGCAGCCGTCTCCACGTGGTAGTATGCAAAATGCACCAAATAGCAAGAGCGATAACAGCAACGATAATGGCAGTAATGAGGGCAACAGTAATAATACTAATGGTAGCGATACTGCGAACGCTGGTGTGGGAAATGCTAATTTACAAGGTATTGACAATGTGCCATTGGCTCAATAATAGAGGCCGTTTATGTCCATAACAGCGCATTCTCAGCGCGGGGTAGCACTGCTGACTATCCTGCTATTGGTGGTCAGTATTACGGTGGTCGCCGGGGCAATGCTTGCCAGTCAAAAGATTGCCATCAGGCGTAGTGGATTGTTGTTTGATCAAGATCAACTACTACAAGACATTGACGCCGGTCAGCAATTGGCTATGACTGTGATTCGCGCTGATAATAAGCTAAACGATACGGACAGCGAGCAAGATATTTGGGCGCAGCCGATACCACCCTATGCTCTAGATAATCACAGCATCAACATCGAATTGCGCGACGAAGCCAGTCGTTTTAATATTAATAACTTATATCAAAATGGTGCGGTTAATACCGCTGCGTTAATGGTCTTTCAAAGACTCTTAACACAATTAAATATAGAGCCTGATATCGCCATTGCGGTACTGGACTATCAAGATGCAGATGGTGAGGTCTATCAAGATGGCGGTGATGAGAGCGTGGTATATTCGCAGCAGCGCAGCGGGGCAGTAGAGGGGATATTACCAAACCAGCCATTTATTAGCATCGATCAGTTACAAGACGTTCGAGGAGTCAGCGCTGAAGTGTTAGCAGCACTGCGCCCTTACCTTAGCGCCGTTCCTTATTATGTGCCTATCAATGTCAATACTGCCAGTCCTGAACTGCTGGCGTCTCTGATGGACGGTGTGACTAGCGAGCAGATGCGTGGGTTGACCGAGATGAGGCGCAAGCAAGTATTGCCATCTATCGATGAATTGTGGCAATTGCCAATATTGGGCGGTTTGAATGAAGAGCAGCGGGCAGCACTAACGCCACTGTTAGCCGTTGATAGTCAGGCTTTTACGGCGCTTATCACGGCAACAGACAGTGCCAATACAGGTCAAACAAAGCAACGTTTTGCAACCGTCTTGATTAGCAAAACCACCACTGATGATGGTGAGGCTAAAAACAGTAGCGATGCTAATAATAGCAGCGATAATAGTAACGATAAAAATGGCAATGATGCCAACAGTATAGGCAATGACAATAAGAGCAAAAAAGCGAAGTCAATTAAAGTTATTACGCAGCGTCTGTGGGCATTTCGGCCGAGTTTTTAGCTAGGGTCTGTTTAACATTTAAATATGGTACTGGCAGTAGCTATTTTTTAGACAATACGCAGTGAAATTTTTGACGGCAATTTATCTCATTTTTATGACTATTTTTGCAATGAAGACACGGCCTAGCACTCAAAGGTTGCATAGATTGCTTAGTCGTCGCTCAGACGAGTCTCTTCGGTAGACTTCCAGTTGTATGCGCCATAAAATAACATTTGTGCTTGGCGAGTACAGTTATGCAGCATCAGGTGTTTCTTTTTTTCAATTTCAGCCAAGTCAGCCTCATCATCATGATCCTCAGAATAGGTCAGCTCTAGCCAATCGATAATCCAAGAGAAGAACATATTGACCCCCGCTTCAGCCAGCAAGCGTCTATCGTAGGCGTTAATGTGCGTAAATGCTGGCTGTAAAGCCAAATCTTCTGCTAAGCTTTGACCATGCTTTTTAATTAATTCATTGATTGCTTTGCGCACAGCTTCTGAACCACCATAGCGTTCACTGACCAAAAACTGCCAATAGCAAGGCTGCTCGCTGACCATATATAAAAACAGCTGAATACTCTTAGCGATTTGCCGATCAAAACTTCGCTTACGGCCAATTTGCAGGCTTTCGCTTAAGGTGGCGAGCGTCCCGCCCAACTCTTCAACCACCAATGCCCGTCCAAGCGATTCCATATCATCGAAATGCCGATAAAATGCCGTCGGTACGACACCAACCTCGCGTGTCACCTGCCTGAGACTGATGGAGCTAAAAGACTGCCCTGTCATACAGAGATCGAGCACCGCATTAAAAAAGGCGTGCCGAGTTTGAAGTTTCTTTTGTTCGCGACTACTCATAATATTTCAAAATTATCCAATAGAGGTTTATCATACTCATTTCAGCGCAAGAATACGACTGAAATAGGCAATGAGTGTAAATTTACTAGACCTGCACTGGTCTTTTAAACCCTTAGTCTAAACCATTGTGCCCCAGTGACCTTGTAGTTCCTGCGCCAATCTATACGCCTCATGGTCATTCATGCCAGTAATAAAGTCCAATATATTTAAAATATTGTGATAGATATTATCTGATAATACCCGTTGATGCTCGTCGAGATACGGTTGTAGCAGTTTTTGTAGGCGCTGCTGCTCAAAGGATATTGGCGCAGTTTTTGCGTTTGTCCAAGCCAAGGGTATAAAGGCATCTAATAGGCGATGCAAGCATTGGTTCGCCATCAATTCCATTCGCACTTTGCTTGGGTGATTGAATATTTGCTCACGGGCCAATTGTTTGGCTCGATTAATACCATTTTGCACATTTGTATCACAATGTGCAAATAGACTGCCATTGAGTGTTCCGGCTAGCAGCGACTCACTATTAGCAACAAAAGCATCGGTGACAGTATTGACCAAGCGCATCATCGCGCGCGCTCGTAGTGATGCTAGGCTTTGCCTAACAGACATGTGTGCTGGCAGACTAATATTGCTCGGCCGCTCACCAATCAATTCATAAAATATGGTGGCGACATCGCTATAGGTTAGCATATTGAGATTGATGCCATCCTCCAAATCTATCAGTGCGTAGCAGATATCATCGGCTGCTTCTAGCAAATAGGCCAGTGGATGGCGGGCAAAACCATCGTGTTGCTGCGAGCGCGGTAGACCCAAACAGGCTGCCAATTCTTCTAACTGAGAGGCTTCACTATAAAAGCAGCCAAATTTTTGTACATTGGTGAGCGAATTACTTGGGGAAGTGCTTTCAGAAACATGATTGCTATGCGTCGCTAGCCAAGGGTATTTCATAAAGGCACCCAACGTCGCGCAAGTGAGGCGCATACCGCCCTTATCAGGATGATGCTCATTACGGGCGAGTAGCCGGAATCCTTGCGCATTGCCTTCGTAGGCCAGTAAGTCCAATTGCTCATTATTACTCAGATTTTGTAAAATAGCCTGACGGTCAGGATGCATAAACCAATCGCGAATGGCGTATTCTCCTGCATGACCAAAAGGCGGATTACCAATATCATGAGCGAGGCAGGCTGCTTGAACAATGACTCCGACATCGGCTGGCGAGACGCCTACTGGTAGACCGCTGGCTGATTTATCATGCAGTTTTTCTGCTGCCATCATTCCTAATGAGCGTCCAATACAAGAGACTTCAAGCGAATGGGTTAGACGAGTATGAATGCCCAACTGATTTGTCAATGGATGGACTTGGGTTTTTTGATTGAGCTGCCTAAAGGAGTGCGAAAATACCAGTCGGTCATAGTCTTTATGAAAGGATGAGCGCGCGCTGTCTTGTGCAGGTGCTTTTTTATGGCTGCCCAGCCGCTGCGCGCTAAATAATTGCGCCCAACGCGCACTACCATTAAGCGATTGATTCATATGAGCCGTCATAGTTTATAATCCGTTATTTTTATCATTATTTTAATAATTGCTTTCAGTTTATTTGCTGCTTTTTGAAGGTAACAGACGTTATTATAATAAAAAAAGCCAGCACAAAGGCTGACTTTTGGTTGTTCTGTACTAAGACTGTGTAAACACGCCATTCGCTTTATTAGACTTTGAACGTTAAACGTTAAAGCGGAAATGCATGACATCGCCATCTTGCACGATATAGGTTTTGCCTTCAAGACGTGATTTACCAGCGGCCGCTGCGCCTTTTTCACCGTTATATTCGATGAAGTCATCATAAGCAATGACTTCGGCACGAATAAAGCCGCGCTCAAAATCGGTATGAATAACGCCAGCGGCTTGCGGAGCAGTAGCACCAATCTCCACAGTCCAAGCGCGAACTTCTTTCACGCCAGCGGTGAAGTAAGTCTGCATATCGAGCAGGTCATAACCGCCACGAATGACTTGGTCAAGGCCAGCTTCTTCCATGTCCATCTCAGCTAGGAAGTCTTTTTTATCATCTTCATCAAGCTGGGCAATTTCAGATTCGATTTGGTTGCATAGCGCAATAACGATGGAATCTTCGCCAGTCGCGTAGTTGCGTACTGCATCTAGATAAGGATTGTTTTCAAAACCATCCTCAGAGACGTTAGCGATATACATGGTTGGTTTTAGGGTAATTAAACCATAGCTTCTGATGAGTTTTTTCTCATCCGCGTCAAGATTGGCCGCGCGAGCCGCTTTCCCTTCTGCTAGCAAAGGTTCAACCTTTTTGAATATATCAAGTAGGGCCTGCGCATCTTTATCACCGCCTTTAGCCTTTTTAGTCTGGTTGTGAATGGCACGTTCCACTGCTTCTAAATCCGCCAAAGCTAATTCAGTATTGATGGTTTCGATGTCATCAATAGGGCTGACGCGACCATCGACGTGGACGACGTTGTCATCATCAAAGCAGCGTACTACGTGCGCAATCGCATCGGTCTCACGAATGTTGGCTAGGAACTGGTTACCCATGCCTTCGCCTTTTGACGCGCCTGCAACTAGACCCGCGATATCCACAAACTCCATCGTCGTCGGTAGTACGCGTTCAGGATTGACGATGTCAGCCAATTTCTTTAGGCGTGGGTCTGGTACTGGCACGATACCCGTGTTGGGATCTTTGGTACAAAACGGAAAGTTTTCAGCGGCGATACCCGCTTTGGTCAAGGCGTTAAACAAGGTAGATTTACCCACGTTTGGTAGGCCGACGATGCCGCAATTAAAACCCATAACATGCTCTCAATATATGAATAAAATCAGTTGGTATAAAGTTTGGTTAAATGATAAATCAAAATTGGGCATATTGTAGCAAATTTACCGGAATAGGGGTGAGGTTGTTGTGCGGTATACTGAGATTTTGTCCGAGTCTTTCAGAGTCATCGCCAGCAATTTTGCTGTTTTATCAATTATGGTAAGCTGTACTATAAAATAATAATTTAGCTGACAAGCGCATTGAAGGTGAGTACCTATAACTCGCTAAACTTTACTAACAATCTTAACTATTAACACTAAAATCCCTTAGCTACATCTCTGAACTGCTGCGTATTAGGTGCTTTATACAGATAAAAGCGGCTAACATAAAATGAAAGGCAAATTCCTATAATGACATCCACTATTTTTGACACGCACCGCTATCACTATCCGCAGAACTTTATGGAGATTAAGCCTAAACTTGCGCGTCTTGAAAAAGCGATTAAAAAGCTAGAGGCAAATCTAATCGACGCCGACGATGCTGCCAATGTTGCGCTGCTGAAGCAAAGGTTAAATAGTGATTTAGGCTTAAAAGTAGATTACGCCAGTGAGCTGAATCCGGATCAATTGTTAGCAGCCACTACTATCGATGGTAAGGTATTGGTCATCGCCGGTGCTGGCTCTGGTAAGACCAAAACATTGACGTATCGTACCAGCTATTTACTAGAAAACGGAGTGACACCCAAAAGCATTTTGCTACTGACCTTTACTCGTAAAGCGGCGAATGAGATTAAGAGTCGAGCTAAGACACTGCTAAATAATACTTTGTCTGATGATGAATTATCAGAAGATATACTACCGACCAGCAAAGCGCTAAACGACATCACTAGTGGTACCTTTCACTCATTCTGCAATATGCTATTGCGTCAGTATTCAGGGCTGCTCGGTATCAACCCACGATTTACTATCTTGGATACAGGCGATAGCGAGGATGCGATCGATTTAATTCATAAAGAAAAAAAGTATCCTGCGCAAACCAAAAGCCAAGCTTTTCCACGCAAGAAGACCTTACAAAATATCTTTTCAACCTCTAGAAATCGGCGCATTCCTATTCGTAATTTGATCGAAGATAATTATCCTGATATCGCTATTCATATTCCCATTATCGAGCAGTTGGCTGTCGACTTTCACGAGTATAAACGCGCCAATCATCTCTATGATTTTGATGACATCATTAGCCAAGTCGTGCGCCATTTAAAGACCAATGACACATTTAGACAATTACTACAAAACCAATATCGCTACATCATGGTCGATGAATATCAAGATACTAATATCCCGCAAAAGCAGCTGATAGATTTGATTTGTGAGCCTAAGTCAGTATCGCTGATGGTGGTCGGGGATGACAACCAAAGTATTTATGCTTTTCGCGGCGCAAATTACGAAAATATTCTACTGTTCGGTGAGACCTATCCTGAGGCGAGTCTCATTAAGCTGGAGCAAAACTATCGCAGTACACCTGCTGTTTTAAATTATATCAATGCCTTGTCCGCACAAATCACCTTGGGGTATCAAAAACAGCTCTATTCAAACGCTACTATAACGGGCGAAAAACCGATATTTAGCCGCCTGAGTGATGAAACGAAAGAAGCTAAGTTTATTGCTGATAAGATTATCGAGTTAAAGCCAGATCAGGATTACAATGATTTTGCGGTACTGTGCCGTACGTCTTTTCAGTCCAATTATGTACAGTTAGAATTTATGGAGCGTCATATTCCATTTATCGTGGTAGGGGGTATTAAGTTCGTTGAGCGCCGCCATATCAAGGATGTCTTAGCTTTTATAAAAATTCTTTATAACCCCAATGATACGATTGCATGGCACCGAATTTTGACCTTGTTCCAAGGAGTTGGGGCAGTCACTGCGACGCGTTTGACTCAAGCGATTAATGCTGATAATAATTCTTTTGAACCATTGCTGACGGCAAAGTTTGCCAAAAAAAGTGAGCAACTTGAGCCTTTGTATCATACTCTGACTAAGGCAAGTCAGGAAGAATCAGTCGAGACTATTATTGAGCGTATTTTAGAGTTTTACATTCCTATCCTAAAAACGATTGAAGAGAATTGGCGTGAGCGCAGCGAGGATTTTCGGGTGCTCAAAAATTTGGCAACAGAGCACAGCAGCCTTGATGATTTCTTAGAAAATTTGGCACTTGATCCGCCCAATGACTCAGTGGCAGCCATAGATAAACCCGAAGACAATGATAAAGACAAAGTGACGATTTCGACCATTCATAGTGCTAAAGGGCTAGAGTGGCCAGTGGTGTTTGTCAATTCACTCGTTGATGGCATCACGCCGCATCATCGCTCTTTAGATGACTTTGAGGAGTTAGAAGAGGAACGAAAATTATTTTATGTCGCCTGTAGTCGTGCCAAGACCAGACTGTATCTGACTGCGCCTGATTACTTCGCCAGTTATTCAGGGTATTTTGACAAGCCATCAAGATTTATCGCGGAGCTGTCTGCCGATGAAGTCACCGTCGAAGCTTCTAAACAGGTGAGAGAGGAGAATGATGATCCAGTGTGGTGGTAGTGTTCGATTAAATTCACGGTAATAGTATTTCGAGGTATTAGGTTTTGTATAAGCAAATAGCTAAAGCTTTATTAGTCCCAATTATTGCTTCAATAAGTAGTTTGCCTGCTTTAGCTGCTGAGGACTGTATGCCGCCGAAGAGTAACTATAGAAATATTCAATGTACTGATAATACGCATCTATTTGTTGCCTATGATGACAATTATCGCCCACAAGCGTTACTCAATATAAAAGGTAAAGTAACAGCTAGTCTCAAAGATTTTGATAAAGTTGAGGCGTGGTTGTACAGCGATGGATTTTTTCCTGTTTTAAAAAACGATCAAGTCGGCTATATCAACGAACAAGGTAAACTGGTCGTACCTACTATTTACGACAACTTAATAGATCCTAATGATAAATATAATGAGGTTTGGGCAAACCCTGTTTATCAAGGTAAAATTGTCGTTGTAAAAGATGATGCATATGGTGTCATCGATACTAACAATAAAGTTATTCTCAGTTTTGAAAATAACTACGCCATGATGGATTCTTTTAGCAATGATAGGGCTCCTGTTTATGACTTTAATACGGAGTTATGGGGTCTTATAGACACTAACGGTAAAGAAGTTGTTGCCCCGCAATACGACGGTCTGGATGGTCATTTGGGTGGGCACTATGGTTTTCATGAAGGTCTGCTCGGTGTAATTAAAGATGATAAATGGGGATTTGTTACCAAGACGGGAGCTGTTGCTGTCCCTTTCATTTATGATGAAATAAGACCTTTTAGTGAGCAGCTCGCTGGCGTGCGTAAAGGTAATCGTTGGGGCTTCATAGATGGTGCCAATAGAACTGTCATTCCTTTCAAGTTCTCGGACGATAAAGTACAGAGGATGAGCGTTACTTCTTTTGGTGCAACGTATTTCAATTTTAATAATGGTACAGCGCAGATAGAAGAGAAAAGTGATGGTACGTCTGTCTGTATTAATAAGCTAGGTAAAATAGTGGCTTGTAGTGAATGGTGATTCTTTAAGTTTAAGTATAGTTAAGAACAGAAAAATCCGTGCTTTGATAAAAGACGGATTTTTCTTAAGATAATTATGATAGTCGCTATGAACTGAGTATCTAGCAGGCTATAAATGTTTAGGTCTCAGCTTCAATATCGAGTATGGGTTCTTCAACCGTATTGACGATTCTAGATTCGACATACGAGCTGCTATGTGCCGTGTCGGTAGTGATTGGATAAATCTCTAAGCGTTCCAATTCTGCTAATAAATCTTGGATGACTTCTTTTTTACGAGTGACAAAAGTGGACGCAAAGCAGCGCCAGAATTTCCAGCCAGCACGTTCAAGAATACGCTGACGTTGCATATCACTATCCCATTTGTCAGGCCCATGATATCTATCACCATCACATTCAATAGCTAAGCTATTGTCCTCTTCACCTTCAACAACCATATCAATTCGATAGGCGCCAGCTTTAACCTGCGGAATAACTCGATAGCCTCTCTCAACCAAAAGGTCAAAGACTTCTGTTTCAAAGGGAGACTCACATTTCTCACGCAAATCAGAAACTTCTGCTTCATCTTGCATGAATGGTCCTTGAAAGTGTTTAATAAGCGCTGATCGGTAGTGATCGGCTTGGCTTAGCTCATCCAACTCAATACTGCGCACCAAATACATTCTATCGCGCGCTCTTGAGGCCGCGACATTCATTCGCTGGGCGAAGGTATCTCTCGTTTGTGCATGGGCAGCTCCGGGTGCCACTACCAATGACAAAAACATGATATCGCGCTCTTTACCTTGAAAGGTTCTGGCATCACCGCAAGCAATATCAAAAGCAGTCATTACTGCTTCATCCAATTCTTTATTGAGTATCTCCATAATATTATGTGCTTGCTTGTTGCCTAGCAATGAGACCACACCGATGGTTTTACCTTTGTAAGCTGGGTCAGAGACGAGGGTTTTGATCTCATCGACGATAAATCTGACTTCTGAAGGATTAATATCAGAGCCTTTAAGACGATAGCCATCGGTGACATAAATATCAACCAATGGAGGATCCAAGCGCTCTGAGGGTTTGGCTTTACGCAAAGGTATCAGCTCATGGTTGTAAAACTCACGTTTAGAGAACTCAATGATAGGTGCCACACTGCGAAAATGTTCTTTTAGCATCACACTGCTATCGGCAAAAACGACTTTAAATAAATCATATATTGAACGATCAGGTGACATTTGTGAGCGATAGACAGGGACTTGATTACTCAGATATTGTGCCATCAAATTACGAATCTTTCCGATGTCGAGCCCCACGCCTTCTGGCGATACTTGCTTATCGTCACCAACGATTAACACTTTTTTGGCTCTCATGATGGCTGGCAACGCCGTTAAATCAGACTGAGAGGCTTCATCGATGATAACCAAGTCAAAACTGCCAAACTCTGCTGGCAGGGATTCAGAAATACGATAATGCGGCATAATCCAACATGGGATAGCAGCACTTGCTCCCGCAGAGGCTTCGCGGGCTTCACGGCGGTAATAATGCGCTCCTTTGCCTGTTCCTTTACCAATACGCATGATGGCAGAGCGGTATTTTTCTAAAGACGCTCTCACGTTTGGCGTCGCATTTTCTGCGACCTTTAGCCAGGCTCTTTTGGTGATGGCTTCTTGATAGAGTCTTGCAAGATTTACTTCTAAATTGCCACGAGTTTTGGCAAGTTGAACCAACTCTTTGCGACCATCTATACTGTCTATAAAGCCCATCAATCGGCTAAGACGCCAAATCTGCTGCCAATTATCAGGAAGTAGTTCATCAGATGACAATGACTCTTGAGAATTAAGACAAGGCTCATGGCGTAATTGATTTGCCCAGAGTGGCGCACCACTGTCTTCGATAAGCTGAGTAACGGCAGTGACCGTCTGTAAGTCTGTTGCAAGATTATTTACTCGCTGTAGCTCATTGAGTAGCTCTTCCCACTCCGTACTTAATGCCTCATCTAACAACGACAAATTACCGATTCTCTGATTTAAAAAGAGCGTTATTTGTCCACTAATGACGCCATTACAGTTAGTAAGCTTATTCAGTAAATTTTCTTTTAGCGTGAGACTTTCTGCCAATTTATGTCTCTTTAAGTGTTTTTTAAGAACGCCCTCAATCTCAACTAAAACATCTTTATTATAAGGTGCAGTAGAAATGATATCCCAGCCCAAGAAAATAGCATGTAACGCTTGTTTAATAATGTGTTGTAGGTTGTTGCTACCGACAATGTCTTCATATAAATGAACGGCTGAATTCAAATTAGATAAGTTATCAGGTGCTACGTCGAATATTGGTAAAGACAAGTCATTTGATAATGCATTCCAACGAATAATTAGCGCCTGAGATTTTTTTCTAAAGTCTATATAGCTAGATATATATTGCCAGTCTTCTACAGTTGAGGGTTGCGAAGAGACAATCGTGATAGCTTCAAGGATCTTCTTCTCAGCAGACTTACCAAAAATCCCAGCGATACCAAATGGTTTCTTGCCTTCGGATAAGTTTTTGACCGCGTCAACAAGCTCTGGATTTTTATCAAAACTATCAGCCATCGTGATAGGTTTAGTTAAATAAATGGTCCTCTCATTAAAAAGTGACTTAATCTCATCGTTGAGTACAGTTAGATGAGCGATGATGTCTTGCTTAGTATCATCAGTTAAGCTCTGCTGAATATGAGTCGTCCAATCCTGCCCAGCCACTGCAATCTTTTGAAGAAGATCAATTAAACGAGAGGTATTAGAAGCAGCATCGTGAGCCATGCTGATAGTGCTAGTACTTTCGTTCACTAAGCTTGGTAGTACTCCTTGCTTTTCAGCCTCCTGCGACTCATTGAGATAACTCAAATCCTTGTGCAGTTGTTTTATGGTATTGATAGAAGGGAAGTCTGCAACAGCAGGTGTTTTTTTATCAAGATAATCCAAATCGCTTCCGAGCTTTATTCTTATTTTTCTTAGTTCAGTCATATCGGCATGAGTAAATCTAGGCTTAAATGTCTCTTCTATGCCTAATGTATCTAGAAAGCTTTCGATAAGCTGCCTGTTTTGAGCAACCTCAGTCGCTGCATCTATGGGCTTGATGGTTTCGCTATCTATAACGATATCATCAAGATTTAACCGCGCCCAAGCCGTAATCTTATTGTCAGTACTGGCCAGTTGCGCATGAATGGTATCGATTTGATTATCAAGCATGACGATTTCTTTTTTGTAGGCATCTCGATTGATACTAGATACTTCACTTGATATTTTTTTAATCGTATATTCGAACTGTTTTAAACCTTCGTTTTCACTGGTCAGTAGACTAACCGCTAGTGGGCGAATGGATTCAGGCAGTTTTTCTTGCAGCACCTTTAATGCAGGATCTTTCATCGACGTGACTAACACGCGTTTACCCAGCGCTAAATAATGACAAATAACGTTGGCAATAGTATGCGTCTTGCCTGTACCAGGAGGGCCTTGAACGACAACGCCGTCATGGACATTTAGTTGCTGTACGATTTGTACTTGTTCAGCATTGAATGCTTTAGGAAAATATAGCTCAGCTGGCGTGCCTGTATAATTTTCACTGCCGCTGACCATAGATAGACCACGATAAGCAGGTAGTATTATTTCTTTATTTTCTGTAGCAGGCTCGGTCAACATTGCTATAAGAGCATTTGGTAAAGGAAGGTCATCGCTATTTTCAAGCTGAATGGCGAATTTATCTAAATCTTGCAAAAATATATTATTGCTTCTAGGACGCGCCATAATGACCCATGTATCAGTGACGATAAGGTGATTTTGCGCCTTAGGTATTTTTCGCTCATCTGCAATGGTATGGTCAGGCCAATAAACGCCGGAAGCATCAAGCAAGGTCACTGCTGATTTTAAAATAGGCTCATAGCTACTTGGCAAAAACGGATTTAGTAAAACATTCTCTGCTTCATAAAACGCTTTACTGTCTTTTAATAGATTGGCCAAACCTTGGTTCTCATCAATAGAAAAAGGTTCAGTCTCAAGCGTAGAAGGAGAGGGGTTGGGCTTTATAAGTAGAGCCATTGTCTTTTGATCTAATACAATTTCTACAGATTGTGTTAGTAATGGATACTTGATTTGCTCGCTATTCTGTCCATTATCAGTATTTTTTCTTACAGCAACACCGACACCCCAAACCAGCTCAAGCGATTCATCAGCTAGGTTGCCTTGTAGAATTTGATTGAGCTTAAATAACTTTGCATATAGAGCAATACTTTGGCGTACAAGCTTCTCTTGCACTAGCCAAGGCTTCCAAATGTTTTTGAGATAATCATTAAATTCATCTTGTAAAGATTCTCTTTCAGGAAAATCCTTTAGGTAAATTTCTATTTCTGATGATTCTTCTATATCTGATAATTCATTTTGATAGCTATCATCAACATCAAATGGTGTGAATGCTTCTTCATAAGCGATAACACCATCATCTATTAGATTTTGTACATAGATTTTTTCTTGCAATAAAGGCTGATCGCCAAATTTTATTGGAAATGTTAACCAATGTGCTAATAGTGAGCTGTTGGGTTTAGGTGCTGAGTTTTCACGCAATCGCTCTAAACGAAGCCAAACGTCATCGGAGGTATCGTCGGTGATGTTCAGACTAATACCTGGCAAACCTATTATTTGTTCTTCAGTACAAGTGAAATCAATGTGTTTAGCAAAATCTTGAGTAGGCGCTTTTTTCATTAAAGCACATTGTTTAATGAATTCAATTTGAGAGGCCAGTCTTTGTGCGTAAATACTCATTTATTAAATCTTCCAAATCATCAAAAATATTAGCGATTACTTCACTGAAAACACAAAGACCAAACTATAGCATAGAAATTAAAATCAAACTTTTATGTCCTAATAAGTGTATCAATAGTTACTAATACTTGACAATATTTCAATAAACCCTATACTTTTCTCATAGGATAGTCTAGTAACTTTTGTTGGTAATCTATCGGTTTTGCTTTTAATGTCGTAATGATGAGAATCCCTTTTATGCCCTCACAAACTGCCCGTCTACACCAACTCAGCGTTGGCAGTGACATTTTAGCAACTACCTCCCTTTATCCAAGTGCCTTTTTCTGGACAAGTAGCCTCAATCAAAGCTCCTTTAGTCACATACTAGTGTTCAGTTACGATTTCTTAGATATCGACGCATGTTTATCTTTAATCAGCACAACTGTCTGTTTAACCACGCTATCTGCAGATCGGATGCCTACTTGTCGGACAGGCGTCATTCAGGCAATTCGTTATCAGCATTCTGATGGGGCCATGCACTTTTACACCCTCGATATCGTCACCCCTGACTGGCAATTGACCCAGTCCATCCATACCCGCAGCTTTGTCAATCAATCTACCCTTGATATCCTCACCATTCTCCTTAGCGATTACGACTTCGACTGGCAGCTCTCAGAGCAGCTACTCTCATCAGAGCAACTAATCACTCAGCTTGCCATGCGCACCCAATCTGATGTCAGTGACCATAATTTTATTATCGGCTTGCTTGCTGATATTGGAGTCTCTACGTTGTGGGTATCAGGTGACTCAGTAGATGAGCTTGGCTATTGGTCTTTAGTCAGTGCACTAGACGAGAATGAGTTATCACCACTTGACTATAGCTACGAGAAGTCTTCAGTACAGTCTGGTACAGACTCTGTTGACGAGCTACAGATGATCGCCAAGCAGTTAGGCAGTTGCACAGTGGTGGTACGCGCCGATGGACTCGCCGCTGATACTATCTATGAAGGCATGGCAGATGACGACTCGCCCTTAGCGTTTGATGACACTGCGGTACTACTTGGAGCGCCGTCTCGGGTGTATAGCGATGCGTCTGCCACCAGCTTAGCTGAGCAATGGGTACGCGCCAATGGTTGCAATAGAGAATACTATAGCGCCACAGGTGCCATGCGTGGCCTAAGTATCGGTAGCAGGGTTTATAGTGGTCAACTAATTTAGGACACCTTCTAAGAGGTTTTTATTAAAGTAACGTTTTTCTGTTTCTACTGGTGTTAAATAATTGTTGAAGCTATGCGGTCTCACGGTTTGATAGTAGCCCCAGATATAATCACTAATGGCGCTCGATGCTTCAGCGATATCCTCGTAACCGCCCTTTGGCATCCACTCGGTTTTAAAGCTCCTAAAGAAGCGTTCAGTTGGCGCGTTATCCCATGAGCGAGGATTGGCAAAGCACTGCTTTGCCCGAGTGCAAGGCGGAGGGCTGTGCCCGTAGTGGGTTTCCTTTGCGGCTCATACTCTGCTTCATATCCTTACAGTCAGCTATCGCGTCAACGAACTCTTTACTGGTGTAATGCGTGCCTTGGTCAGAGTGGAACAGCACACCGCTTGGTTTAAGGCGAGTCTGATACGCCATCTTTAGCGCTGATGCGGTCAAGGTGCTATTAGGTGAATCGGATACGCTAAAGCCAACCACACGGCGAGCAAACAAGTCTAAAACAACCGCTAAGTAGCACCAGCCACCTTTGATACGGATGTAGGTCACAT
>NZ_AYYA01000008.1:0-22333 GCF_000511065.1 Psychrobacter sp. TB67 | reverse complement strand
GGTGTAATGGACATTATTCATGCTGGCGTAGGGTCTAACGCTATATACTGTCTATATTTGCAAGGAATCAAAGCCATGAATCAAAAAACTGCCCTTTTTGTCGTGATAAACACACTAAAAAGAACGGACGCAAGCTAGGCAAACAACAGTATCAATGTCTAGCTTGCAGACGGCAGTTTTTAGGTGGCAAAAGACTCAATAACCAAACCCTTTGGACGGAATACACTCAGGGCAAACAGACCTACAAACAACTGGCTGACAAGTATAGCTGTAGTCTTAAAACCATTCAAAGACGCTTAGACACAGTCAGTATTGACTATCAAGTTAAGCGACCGAATACTGCTAACATCATCATGGACACCACTTACTTCGGTCGTAAGTTCGGTTTAATGGTTTTTATGGACAATACCACTAAAGCCGTTCTTTACTACGCGATAGTCAGTCATGAAACCAACAGTGCCTACAAACAAGGAATTGATCATCTAGCATCGTTAGGCGTTGATATACAAAGCATCACCTGTGATGGTAGACGAGGACTGCGTACGTTATTCACCCGCACCCCTTGCCAGATGTGCCAGTTTCATCAGGTGCAAATAGTGACCCGCTACCTCACTCGTCGACCTAAGAACAGTGCAAGTATCGAGCTTAGACGACTTACTTTAGAAATAAAACTGCTTGATAAAGAGGCGTTCATACAGCGCTTAGATCACTGGTATGTGACTCATGAAGCCTATCTCAATGAACGTAGTACCAATGACGATAACAGTAGAACGTGGTACACGCATAAGCGCCTTAGAAGTGCTTATCGTAGCCTCAGAACCAATAGTGATTGGTTATTCATTTATCAAGAATATAAGCATTTAGATATACCAAATACCACCAATTCTCTTGAAGGATTATTCAGCGAGCTCAAGCGACAATTACACAGTCATCATGGTCTAAATGAGCAGCGTAAGTTGCGGTTTATTAAAGACTTTTTAGGGTCAAAGTCTCTCAAATAGCATGAATTATGTCCATTAGCGACTACCTTCTACTTTTTAGCATGAATTTTGTCCATTACACCGAAAAGTATAAATCAAAAAGGCTATTACAAACATTTTGAAACTTGCGTCGTTGGGAAGATTGGCTCTATGGGTAAATATGGTCATCTAGGTAAGTATCAAATGCAAATAACGGTTCGTAGAATGTGTACGTAGTTTGAGTAGGTTGCGTTCTACGCACTAATTTTATCAGATCTATTTCTTATCAGTGAACTTAGTGAACCCTACGTGAACTCTAATATTCAAGCCAATACCGTTTGTTTAAAAAAAACTAGAATAAAGCATTCAAGCTAGCATTAGGTTGCCTTAGACATTAGTTTTAATTATTTAGATTTCCTTTTACCACACCCATGCTATAAGCCAAGAAAGCAATGAATGTTAAAAAGACGATAAAAGGCGTAAACAGCCATATCGTAATATTGATGAGTAAGGGGGATAAGAAGCCATCGAACATATCGAAATCGAGCCTTAACGAGTCACTCAATACGTCAATTGCCCGCTTGGAAATGGGAAATAGCAATGTGCTTAGCGCTAACATATAGTTATATTTACCAAAATCAGGATCTGTCATTAATACGGCAAAGTAAAAGACCGAGTAAAAGACAATGCTTAAGGCCCAGCATTTGAGAGTGTAGCTTAAACGAATCATAGTAGCTCCTCACGAAATATGCTTGTGATTAACCTAGAAATAACGGTGTTTTGATAATCCTAAATGCATAAATACTCCATATATGTTATATTATGAATATATAGGTCAAGTCAACTGTTATTTTTTTGATTAGGATATTTCATGAGTGATTCGATTGAGAAGTTGAGTCGTCCAAGCGGCTCCTTGACGTGAATACGTAAAATAATAAAATGAAGTCAAAAGCTACACTGATCTAGAAGAAAAAAGTTATCAAGGCCTGAGTGTTATTTCATAATGTATACACCAGACAGATAGCGAACGGGTCAACCAATCACTTTTGGCGGTAAATAGATAGTAAACCTATTTAAAGGCTGAATAAGTACACTATAGGGGGTATTTTGCTCTGAAAGAGTGACAATACCTAAGTCTGATAACAGCTTGAAATTGGCAGAAATCAAAGAGGCTGGCTGTACCTCAAGTCTTTTATGCCAGACCCGGTAAGTACCAAGCTTACCATCACGGCGATGATAAAATCCTGCCAGCGGATGGGTCAAATAAATAAGCGCCGATTCTGTATCAAGGAAGCCTGGGAACGAAAAATCATCCTCTGTGTTTTGCGCAAGCGATACCGACGCCGCTGCCCATTCTGACTCAGCGTTTACCGAATACTTTACATACTTGCCAGTTGCGTCATCAAATTGACAATCAAAAGTCATTTTCGCGCTATGCCAAGGCAAACTCCATAAGTACCTTGGTACTGCTAATGTCCAAGAATCTAAAGTGGTGCCCAAAAACCATACGCAGCGCTCACCAGTCTTTTTATCTATGATATAGATACGATAGTTGGTCTGTCCCATGGTGAATGTTGGAAAAGGATAAACCGCAGAGGTAAAATCAACATCGATAAAGGGTACAACAGAGATCAAGCCTTTTTCTTCGCCGTCTATCATGACCGTATCGAGCTTGAACCTGTCAGGAAATATTCCCTCGAACCTGTCTACTGGCACTGCATACGTGATAATGGAAAAATGTTTTAATCCGCAGACAACGTCGATACCTGTGGGCTTAGGTCTCTTATATAAATAATCCTCAAAACGTCGTAATTCTTGCACGATATTTCCTTATATAATTATGATAATGGTTAAGGTTAAGGTTAAGGTTAAGGTTAAGGTTAAGGTTAAGATAATGAATCTACACCCTTTATAGAGCTCAAGGTGCGTCAGTTATCAATTAAGCTCACTGCTCGGACTGACTCCAAACAAGCGCTTATATTCACGGCTAAATTGACTGGGGCTTTCATATCCTACCTGCATGGCGACTTGTGAAATTTGTGATTCACCACGTTGAATAAGCTGCCTCGCTGCCATCAAGCGTAGGCTTTTTTGGTATTGCAGCGGACTTAATTGAGTGATCTCTTTGAAATGCTGATGAAACCCTGAGACACTCATACCACATTTACTGGCCAGCTCTTCGATGATGACGGGTTCACTCAAATGCGCTTTGAGCCAATCCGTTGCTTGGCTGATACGATGCGTATGACTGCCATTGACGACGAGCTGTCGCAATTTATTGCCTTGCTGTGCTGAGAGCAGTCGGTAGTAGATTTCTTGTTGAATTAATTTAGATAAAAATTCGATATCGTTTGGATAATCGAGCAAGTTGATGAGTCTCTCAAAAGCGGCAAGTATGGTGTTATCCAGATGCCATTTTATACCCAGATGCTTTTCTTCTGTATTTCGTGCGGGCGGTATCTGGGCCAATATTTCTCTAATCATAGCAAGGTCTAACTTCATAGACAGCACAATAACAGGCTTGTCTACTGAGGCATGTTTGACATGCATGCTCAGGGGAATGTTTACAGGGCAAAACATCAAATTGCTATTATCAAAATTTTGGCAGTCATTCCCTAAATAAATCTCTCGCTCACCTTGCAATACAATACAAATACTAGGCTCTTGAATATAGCTGACGGTTCTATTGGGTCTATCTGCGCAGTAGAAAAATAAACCGGAAATAGCAGACTCGATGGTCTGATTCTTGGGCAGTATGTTAAGTAGTTGCGCAATCGTTGTTGGCTGCATCATAGTTATCTTAGATAAAGGGGTGTTGATTGAAAGTTTGGTGTTTCTCGGATCGATATTTTTTATAGTATATCTTTGATGTAATGAATGGCTTAATCATATAATTATTTATAGGATTAGGCAAGAATTTTGGAGGACTATTCTAACACTTTAAGCTGAGAGTGCCTATAATAACTCCATTGAAACAAAACAAGCACGACTTCTGATAACATCAAACAAGGAATATATCATGAAAATTTTTTACAAAACTCGCGCAACAGCAACCGGTGGTCGTTCTGGACATACAGGCTTAGATGATGGTTCACTAGGCTTTGACTTGGTCTCTTTTCAAGAGCAAGACAAAGAGGGTGTTAATCCAGAGCAGCTTTTTGCGATGGGCTACGCGGCCTGTTTTGATAGTGCCTTGAACCTGACGGCGCAACACATGAAACTGCCGATCACGGCTTCGAAAACCTCTACCCAAGTTGGTATTGGCATGAAGCAAGATGGCAGCTATAACTTAGATATAGATTTATACATTGAAGTGTCTGGTATCGACGAAGCACAAGCGCAAACGTTGATTGAAGCGGCCCATCAAGTCTGCCCATACTCCAATGCCACGCGTGGTAATGTTGATGCACGCCTGCACGTGACCGTTGTCTAATATAAGTTCTATGCAGTAGAGTGCTTATATTTTAAAAACGCCAATAGCTTAAGTTACTGGCGTTTTTTTTGTCATCAATAAATATGATTTTCAGATGGAGGCACCACAATAAACAGCGATTTTATTACGCAACCAATCATAATATCTCTATCGTCATAGTTCGTAATGCGTATTATCTGGAATCACGGTCATTTTTATGCCGCCCCATGTGACCAATACCACGCCAATGGCTATTAATGAAGCGCCTAATAACAGACCTTCTGGTGGATTTTCTCCTTGCAGAAAAATAGCCACTGGCACACCAACGATGGCGCCGACTGACCCCAATAAACTCAATAGCACAGGACCGCCTGTTTTTTGTAGTAAAAACAGCAGTAAAAACTGCCCAGCGAAGATAAAGGCTTGTAGCACAATCAAACCTAGCGGCAGTAATGCGCCCGTTGGCACCGTAAGCGAGAAGTTTGGCAATATACCGACCAGACCTAATAAGATAGCGGCGACAATGAGCATGCCAGGCGCCAACGAGCTGGGAGAAGCTGCGTCTGGCCAGCGCAAGGTGCGATAGATATTACCAATCGCTAGCAAAACAGGGCCACAAAGCGCGAGTAAAATCCAGAAAATACTGGCATCAGGGGCCGAAAACTTACGGATGGCTAAGACACCTACACCGCCTAGTGCTGCTGCTACGCCAAGGGCACGCACGATATTAAATCTCTCCATACGCATAAATAACGCGCCAAGATAGGTGAGCAGTGGGGGCAAAGCGATCATTAAGGCCACGAAGCCTGCACCAACTTGTGGAATGGCGGAAAAGAAAATCAGGTTGGAGCCTGCGACACTGACAAGGGCAGCGACCGAATAATATTCCAAGCTACGTAGCGTCAGCGGCGGCAAGTCACGTCGCACAATCGTTACGACCAATAATAGGAGCGCTGCACCAGTAATCGACCAAAAAAGAAAGGCGAGCGGCGATAAGCCAATTTGCCCAGCAACCTTGGCCAGATTGGTAGAAATTCCGATCAATCCGCCACCGGCCAACAGGCAAATCACTGGGATCAACCATATGTGCTTGTTAGACAGCGAGTTATGACTGGTTGATTCACTCATGGGCTATCCTATAGTCAGTCCCAAATAAAACGAGTAGAAGGATTACAACGTGGCACTGGTATAAATTTTCCTTGCTCGCTGTGTCTGCGCAGTTTCGATGCTACAAAAAATTTATATCAGTAGCCAGTTTATGACTCTTTATTCATAGAGAGACCAATTAATTAACTAGAATCATTCCACTATAAAAGCATTACTGCGTTAACCTCGCTTGACGTATCAAATATACATCTACACTCGGTTGCCTTGTAATGCTTTTAAATTGAATCGACTATATTGCACAATAGACGCTCATAAAAAATGCCAGTAGCGTAAGTTATGGGCGCTACTGGCATTTTTGTTTTTAACGAGTATTACATACTGTCAGTCATTTTATTATTATTGATTATACTTGACAGTTTACGCTGTACTGCTGTCCGTTATCTGAGCTGATGGTCATAATGCCATAATCAGCCTTGGTGTGCCAATCGAATGTCGTTTTAGGGTTGGTGTCATTTACATAACGAGCACCAGAACCTGATACCACTTGCTTTAACGATATTTTTGCATTGTTTAAGCCGACTTTAGGTAGCGAGACGTTTAAGTTAGCAATTTGACCATTTGCGGTATAGGCGGCTGTCACTTTGCCGTTGTCTTCGCACGTTAGTGTCTGAACTTGGTTGCTTGTACTTGCACTGCCACTTGCTGTGGTTGTAGTTGTTGGAGCGTTAGTGGCACAGGCCGCTAGAAGTACAGCACAAGGCGCAACAGCTAATAGTTTTTTCATAATATTCCTTAATATTGTTAATGATTGTTTGTAATTTCACAAAGCAATATCATACAGTAAACTTTGTTATTTGGTGTTGTGGTTCGATTTTATCAGCGTAACGTTTACTTTCTTTATTACAAATAATGGGACTATTTTTTTTTCATAAAAACAAATAGTCTTTAGTAAATTAGGGTTTGTTGAACATTCAAATGTGGCACTGGCAGTGGCTATTTTTTAGACAATACGCAGTGAAATTTTTGACGCCTAGTCATTCTAGGTTAGATAATTTCGCCATGTATTGGCAAAAAATAGCCTTGCCCTTAAAGGCTGATGCTAAAATCACCCCAAACGTTGTTGTAAACCTAGCTAAGGTCTCGACATTATCGTCGGTTTACGCCTGATTTGATAAAAGGTTTGGGACGATTTTAGCAATCAGCAGTCCTAATATTTGAATGTTCAACAGACCCTAAAACAGGTCGAAATTTTTTATGATCTAACTTACCGTCTTTGGCGTTTTTTTATTTAAAATAAATATTAAAACCGCACCCAAAATGACCGTACTTGCTATGATAAAGTTTATGGTCAGTTGCTCCGATAAAAATACCACACCAAGCATGGCAGCCAATACCGGTACGCAGAGCTGTACTACTGCCGCCTGCGTACTTTTCAGTAATGGCATTGCCATATACCAAACGCTGTAGCCCATGCCAGAAGCAATTGCGCCCGATGCGCAAGCCAATAAGATGCCCTCGATACTGATCGTTGCTAACGATATGTTTTTTAAATAAACCATGCTCATGATGAGTAGTAGCGGAATCGCAAATAGGCTCCTGAGAAAGTTAAAGCCCGTCGCTCGTATCGGTGACACGCACGCTTTACCGCGTATACTATATATCCCCCATGCCACGCCACTGATGGCCATCAATGTCGCTGCCAATACTGACGGCACAGCCGCTGATGGCAACATGAGATAGACAAATCCTGCCACTGCCACTATAAAAGCCAGCCATTGTAAGGCACTTAATTGCTCTTTTTTATATATCCCCCAGCCAATCATGGTGAGCTGAACCGCTGAGAATAGAATCAGTGCGCCAGTTCCGGTATCAAGCTCAACATAGGCGATTGAAAAGCAAAGTGCATAAACCACCAAACTTATACTACTGAGCCAGCTACCTCTGTCGCTTAAAATGGCCTCGCTAGTGGGATGCTTAAGAGTTGCCTCGTTGCGTCGTAAATTATAGCTATAAACGCCCATAATAATGCTCAGACAGAGCGCACCGCTGAGCAGGCGAATGATGGTGAAGTTCCATGCATCTATATAACCTTCTGCTAACGCCATTCTACAAAAAAGAGAGTTTGCGGCAAATGCTATTAAAGCAATAATCGTATATAACGTGGCTTTCAAAATAATCCCTACAGTCGTTAAATTGGCTTTTTGAATAAATGGCAGTCGTAATGACAACGATAATAATAACGACAATGACTACGGCTTATCGCTTTAGCCCTATATCGTAATGACGATAGTATAGTGCAATACCGAAAAACCTGACTGACAAATTAAATGTAAACATACCCTATAAATAGATTCGATTGAAAAATGACGATGAAAGATGAGCTTATAGTGAACCGACTCTAATCAGGTGAATATAAAAAAGATACAGCGTGACTGATATAAACTTGTTATAGCCTCTGTCTGGGTAGGTACAGCAAGCAAGAAAAATTTGTAGCAGTCACGCATCATAATGTTGTGTGTCTATTTTATTTAGTATCGACTAGGGTCTATTGAACATTCAAGTGTGGCACTGGCAGTGGCTATTTTTTAGACAATACGCAGTGAAATTTTTGACGCCTAGTCATTCTAGGTTAGATAATTTCGCCATGTATTGGCAAAAAGTAGCCCTGCCCTGAAAGGCTGATACTAAAATCACCCCAAACGTTGTTGTAAACCTAGCTAAGGTCTCGACATTATCGTCGGTTTACGCCTGATTTGATAAAAGGTTTGGGGCAACTTTAGGGATCAGCAGTCCTAATATCTGAATGTTCAACAGACCCTATATTAAGCAATCTTATACCAGTCGATTTTACGGGTCATGACCATCACGCAGGCTAGCAATACAAAGCAGAAGATAGCACCCAATAACAGGTTTAGGTCTTCTGTGGTCAAAATACCATAAAAGGCGGCATACAGACTTCCCAATATAGCGGTAAATATGCCCGCTCGCTTGATACCATCTAATACATAATAAGTGTACCAACCAATCAATCCGACACAGGCGCTTGCAGCAACTGCATAGGCTTGCCAAAAGACGATTTGCTCGGCCAGCGGTAGCAACAAGACGTAAAAGCACAGCAGTGCACAACCGACCAATAAGTATTGGATAGGGTGAATACGGCTGGATTTGATCACCTCAAATAAGAAAAATGTACCGAACGACACCAAAATTAATAGCAGTGCGTACTTCATCGTGCGCTCTGTTTGTAAATACACGTCATTTGGCTCCGCGAAACTCACTCCAAAGCTACTTAAGCGCACATCTCGCTCGCTATTGGACACGATATTACCCTCTGCTGTGACAATGCCTTCTATTGCTGTGATAGCCTCATCATCTTGGTCAGCGCTATCGAGCACGGCGCTACTGGCTACCATACATTGATTATTGGCAGTGCTGACACACTTTGATAAATTTTGATTGTTAGCGACCGTTAGATATTGATTTTGCCATTTGGCCTCAAAGCCTTTTGAGGTGAATTTTTTAGCATTGGGCAAGGCTCTGCCAATAAAATTTGGGGCATGCCAATTGCTGCGCATAGATAGCTCAAAGTTTTGCCCCGTTGGCACGGTATTTAAGGTGCTAATACCTGAGAGAGGCAAGTCCACCACAATATCAAGCGCTTGATGACGACTATTATCTGATTGCTGACCGTCTAAGTCTTGATGGTTTGGGTTTTGGCTAATAGGCGTTTGTATGTTAGAACTTTGCGTATTTAGTGGTTCGCTATTCAGATTTTCAGCCACAAGGTTTGTTTTTTCTTGCTGGCTTGCGCTCGTTGTGGTTAATCGATTCAAAACATCGTTGGGCAACGATACTTCAACATAGCTTAAGCCATTAAGCATGGCACTCTGCGGATAGGTTGCTTTGATGGCTTGCTTGTCGATCGTTACTGTTGGTAAGGTTGCCACACCGCGCAAATCAGAAACTGGAATAATCAACTTAGCGTCATTCCAGTGTATATCGGTCTTTTCTGTTTTTGTGTTGCCATTGCCATTGGTACTATTGTTAGCTGTGCTAAGGGTTTTTGAGTCGTTACTCACCGACTGGTTATCTGCTATTAAGCGTTGTAGGGTTTGATTTATGGTATAACTTTGATCGAATTTTAACGCGCCGTTATAGCTAGTGGCATGATAAATCCCTCGTCGATAGGTGTCCGTACTGACTTCAAGGTCTTGAGTGGCGCTAGTTTTATTAGCAAAGACCGTTAGCGTCGATGAATAAGCGGATTTGCATTTAGCGGCATCGGTATCGCCTACTATTGAGCATTCTGGCGTTATGGTGGTTGGAATAATGATGAAAGGGGTAATGACTTCTTGCGGATTGACGTGCTGCTGGGCGATTTCCTTCACCACTGATTGTGCATAATATTGTCGTTCAGCGATGACAGTGCGAAACATCATGAGCCCGACGACAAAAATAATGCAGAGCCCCACGATGATAGTCAATTTGGTGAATAGTGTTTTTTGCATAAGAGTGCCTCATATGAATCTTTATTCCAAAACTGTGCATATAACAGTCAGTAGGTTCAAAGAAGATCATAGAGGAGAGATAAAGAAAAAATATGTAAGAACGATGGAGAGTGTGTGGAAAAAATAAGCCTTAGTGTTTTCTGATATCAGTATTTTCTGATATCAGTGCTTTCTGGCATCAGTGTTTTTTAGTATCACCAACCACTTTATCCATAACAGCAAACAATAAGCCAGACACTACGAAAGTCATATGAATGATGACTTTCCACATGAGTTTGTCCGCTTCACCATCACTCAATTCATTAGGAATGTCCATAAATGATTTTAAAAGATCGATTGCAGAAATAGCGACAATGGCACCAATGACTTTTAGTTTTAGACCAGAAAAATCTACTTTGCCCATCCAACTAGGTCGATCAACGTGATCACCAGTGTCAATTTTTGAGACAAATATTTCATAGCCACTGAATATGATAATTAATAATAAACTGGCTACTAAAGAGAGGTCGACTAACACTAATATATTAACAATGACGTCTGATACAGAAGCGCTAAATACAGTATTAAACATCATGATTGTTTTTTGAATGAATTTTATAAATAATAAGATAACCCCTAAGATCAGCCCTAAATAAAAAGGTGCCAATATCCAGCGGCTGTTAAAGATGGTTTTTTCTAGGTAAGGTTCAAGGTTTTTTAGCATCGACATCTCTTAATGTTCCTAAAGGTTGTAGGTCATTTACTTATAACGTGGTATAGGGTCGATTTAAGAAAGCCATTCAAGCACTTGTTGGACGCGCTCGTCTCTATCACCACCTATGCGATGAAACGGCTTTTGGTGACGAGTCAGCTGACTTTCAAAATAAGCACTGATTTCGTCGCGCTGATGCGGGCTATCGCGCAAATCATCAGCGACCCACGGGATATCAACTTCGGTTAATAAAATCAAGTCATAATGATGTATTAACGCCGCATTGGTGAGCGCTTTAGGGCAGTCGCCATAATACCAATTGGCGTAAACCATCAGCTCAAATAGACTGGTATCACAGAATAAGTAGCGCGCTCTATCCGGCATTTGAGCGGCTTGTTCAGCGAGTTCATTTTCTAGTTTTATTTGACCCTGCGCAATGGGTAGTAAGTCGTCCCAAGTACAGGTCAGTTGCTCCTTATCCCATTTCGCTTGTAGATAGGTGCGCATGTATTCTGCTACCCAAGGGCAGCCAAAATGCGCTGCCAAGTCGCGACATAAGGTCGTCTTGCCTGTACTTTCTGCCCCTAATATTGCGACATTGATGACCGATTTAGGCGTATGCTGCTTTAGGTTGCAAGCGGTAACGTCGTTGCCATTCATAGTAAGCCCAAATTGCGATAAGTGTGAAGACTACGTATTGTAGTGCGGTGAAGGTCAATCCTTTGTAAAAGTACAGCGGCACAGAAATAGCATCGGCGACGATCCACAGTAGCCAATGCTCAATTTTGCGCCGTGCCATCAGCCACATCGCCATCAAAAACAGCGCGGTGGTCAGCATATCGGTATAGTCCACCCAAGTAAATAAGTGCACTCCAAGTACAGCACCATCGAAACTAAACCCATTATTAATCACTGGTCGGAAGTAATAAACCAAGGCAACGAAAGCGATCGTGCCTGCTGCTAAGGCTGATAGAGTAGGAATGTCATCGGAATGTAGATGTTCTATTTGGACATTGTCTACTTGCTGAACCTCACTATGGTGAGATTTTTTATTCTTTGACCAATTAATCCAGCCATATAGACTCATAACCGTATAATAGGCATTGATAAACATGTCACCGAATAGCTGCCATTTCCACAGTAGATAGACAAAAATGGCAGTGCTGACCAGCCCGATGGGAAAGACAAGGATATTGGTTTTGCTGGCAAGTAACACACTGGCCACGCCAAAGATGACCGCGATTAATTCGAGCGCTATAAATACGGTAGGGTAATCGGCATATTGCCCAAATAACCAGTTAAGAAGTTCAACCATTAATATTCCAAATATGAGCTTTTATAAGTATCTGTCATGGATTTTACGAGAGTATGTGCCATTGATTATAGCGTAGCTGTCTTAAGTAACTGACTCGAAATAAAGACAGTTTTTGTTAAATCTTAGCAAGAAACGGATTATTTGTAACAAAGTATTAGAAAAATTAAAATATTCAGGCATAATAAAGGCACTGATTTTAAGTTTACAGTTATTCACTGAAAATGAACGATTGTTATTTTCTCCATTTTTATGCTTATTCCAAGCCCTATAGTAGTAGACAAGGAAGCTTATCATGACGACTTGTATCACAGGCACCGGCCTATATATTCCCCCTTATAGCATCAGCAACGAAGAGCTGGTGGCGTCTTTTAACCAGTATGTTGATAATTATAATGCAAAGCATGCTGATGACATAGCAGCAGGCACGGTGACAGCACTTGAGCCCTCATCGGCCGCTTTTATCGAAAAAGTCTCTGGCATCAAATCTCGTTATGTCATGGAAAAAGACGGTATCTTAAACCCAGAAATCATGGCACCCGTGATTCCTTATCGTCATTTAGGCGAAGAGCTGTCAATTATGGCTGAGATGGGTGCTGCGGCGCTCAAAGATGCCCTTGCTGATGCTGGACTTGAGGCCAATGATTTAGACGGTATCATCCTTGCCTGTTCAAACTTCCAACGTACCTATCCAGCAGTCGCTATCGAGATTCAAAAAGAAATCGGCATGATTGGCGGATTTGCTTATGATATGAACGTCGCTTGTAGTGCCGCGACTTTTGGTCTATCACAAGCGCATGGCTCTATCGTCTCTGGGCTTGCCAAGCGCATTGCGGTGGTCAACGTTGAGATTACTTCAGCGCATCTTAACTGGCGCAATCGTGATAGCCACTTTATCTTTGGTGATGTGGCAACCGCTTCTATCGTTGAAGAGCTTGAGACGCCAAAAGGTTATGAGATCATCAACTCGAAGTTGTTTACCGAATTTTCAACCAATATCAAAAACGAATATGGTTTTATGGATCGCTCAGAGTTTTTGGCGGCGCAGACTGAGATGTATCCAGATATCAAAGAGCCGGTTACTGATAAACTGTTTTTACAAAACGGCCGCAAAGTATTCCGTGAAGTTTGTCCAAAGGTATCAGAGATCATCACCGAGCATTTGCATGAGAACGAAATGCAAGCCAGTGATGTAAAAATGATGTGGTTACACCAAGCCAATGCCAACATGCTAGATTTAATCTTGCGCACCGTTGTTGGACGTGATGCCGATAAGGCGATTGTGCCAAGTGTTATCGCAGAATTTGCCAATACCAGCTCTGCCAGTCCGATGATTGTCTTTCATCGTTATAAAGACGCGCTAAAATCTGGTGATTTAGGTGTGATTTGCTCGTTTGGTGCTGGTTACTCTATTGGGTCGGTACTGGTTCGTAAGGTCTGATTTTTTAAGCCTTAAGTCTTAATTATTGTTTAAATAGCCAAGAATATTCTTGGCTATTTTTTTTACTTAAATTTTAAGCAAAGCTTATGCTGTATTCAAATCATCAGAAAAAAGTGTCGATATGACACAAGTAGCAGAAAAGTTTGTCCATATATCGACAAGAATGCCTAGAGGTTTTAATTTACCCCAAAAAATTTGCTATAATCACGGTCTTATTCCTCTTATCCAATTAAAAGTCCTTTTATGAAAGAATCCTTACGCCTGCGTTTAGACCAGATGGTAGACCGTTATGAAGAGGTCACCGCCTTATTATCAGACCCCAGTGTCATCAGCGATAATAATAAATTCCGTGAATTGTCTGTCGAGCACAGCGACTTGATGGATATCACTACTTTATGGCAGAACTATGTGCGTGCAGAGACGGATCAGGCCGATGCTGAGACTATGCTAGCCGATGCGACAGATCCTGACATGAAAGAGATGATGCAAGAAGAGATTGACAGCGCACGTGATACCATCGTCGAGATGGAAGAAGCGCTCAACGTCATGATGTTGCCAAAAGATCCCAATGATAAAGTGCCAGCTTTCTTAGAGATTCGTGCTGGGACAGGTGGTGATGAAGCGGCGATTTTCTCCGGTGATTTGTTTCGTATGTATCAAAAGTACGCGCAGACTCAAGGCTGGACAATGGAAGTGCTATCAGCCAATGAAGGCGAGCATGGCGGCTATAAAGAAATCATTACTCGTGTGTCCGGCAACAGCGTCTATGGTCGTCTAAAGTTTGAGTCTGGTGTACACCGTGTGCAGCGTGTTCCTGAAACGGAAAGTCAAGGTCGCGTGCATACCTCAGCCTGTACCGTTGCAGTTATGCCGGAAGTTGAGATTGATGACACCGTTGATTTAAATCCAGCAGACATTCGTTTTGACACCTTTCGCTCAAGCGGTGCCGGTGGTCAGCACGTTAACACCACGGATTCAGCTGTACGCTTAACACACATTCCGACCGGTACCGTGGTAGAGTGTCAACAAGAACGTAGCCAACACAAAAACCGTGCGCAAGCGATGAAAATGCTGATCTCAAAAATCCAGCAAGTCAAGGTGCAAGCGCAGGTTGATGCGGCAGACACCATCCGTCGTGACTTGGTCGGTAGTGGCGATCGCTCAGAGCGCATTCGCACTTATAACTTCCCGCAAGGTCGTATGACCGATCATCGTATTAACCTAACGTTATACAAGCTTGATGCCATTATGGAAGGTGATTTGGATGAGATTCTTGATGCATTGTTACGCGAGCATCAGGCGGACTTGATGGCCAGTATTGGTGCGGACTAAAGCCATTGGTTTATAAAAGCGAGACACTGTCCACCTGACAGTGTTTGTTTGTCTATAGCTGTTTTTTTACAGCTGACTATGATGATAATAAGTATAGATTCAATTCACCGTTTTCGTTTGTTCCTTTAATTACCTAATAATTTTGAGAGTGTTATGTCAAATTCCAACAATAAAAATCAGAATCAAGAGCAAGCCCCAGAAGATGCTAACGAACTTATCGCCCAGCTACAAGCCAAGCTAGACGATATCACTGCTTCAGGCAAACAGCCGTATCCAAATACGTTCAAACGCACCGATTATGCGCAAGATTTGCAAACAGCTTTTGATGGCATCTCAAAGCAAGAAATTGAAGAAAAAGCGGCGAATGGCGAAAAAACACAGGTCAACGTAGCAGGTCGAGTCATGCTCAACCGTGGCTCGTTCATTGTCATCCAAGACATGACAGGTCGTATTCAGTTATACGTCGCACGTAAAGAGCTCGATGATGAGACGCGTGCGAGTATTAAGTCACTAGATTTAGGCGATATCGTTGGGGTATCAGGCTATATCGGTCGCTCAGGTAAAGGCGATCTATACGTGCATATCGAAGAGATCAGTCTACTAACCAAATCATTACGTCCAATGCCAAATAAATTCCATGGTTTGGCAGATGTGGAAGCCCGTTATCGCAATCGTCATCTTGATTTGATGACCAATGAGACAACTCGCGATACCTTTATGATTCGCAGTCAGGTTGTCAGCGGTATTCGTAGATTCATGCTGAATGAGCGATTCATGGAAGTTGAAACGCCAATGATGCACCCGATTCCAGGGGGTGCCGTTGCACGTCCGTTTGTGACGCATCACAATGCTTTGGATATGCCGCTTTATTTACGTATCGCGCCTGAGCTTTATTTGAAGCGTTTGGTGGTTGGCGGTTTTGAGAAAGTATTCGAGATTAACCGTAGCTTCCGTAACGAAGGCGTCTCAACCCGTCACAATCCTGAATTTACCATGATTGAATTCTATCAGGCCTATGCGGATTATCATGACTTGATGGATTTGACCGAGCGTTTATTTAATGAGTTGGCGATGGATATCTTGGGTACGACTGAGATTACTTATCAAGAAGAAGCCATCAGCCTAAAAGCGCCTTTTGAGCGTTTATCGATGTCTGATGCGATTGCCAAATATGCCGAAAACTTCGACATGGCGCATATCAATGACCGTGAGTATCTAGCAGAGTACGCCTCGACCACCCTTAAACAGCAAGTAAAAGAGGGCTTTGGTGTGGGTAAATTGCAAACGATTATCTTTGAAGAGACCGCTGAGCATCAATTGCGTCAGCCAACCTTTATCACTGAATATCCTGCAGAGACGTCGCCATTGGCACGCCGTAGCGATGATAACCCTGAGATTACTGACCGCTTTGAACTATTCATCGGTGGTCGTGAATTGGCCAATGGTTTTAGTGAGCTGAATGACCCTGCCGATCAGGCAGAACGTTTCCGTGGTCAAGTCGCTGAAAAAGACGCTGGTGATGATGAAGCGATGCATTTTGATGAAGACTATATCGAAGCTTTATCTTATGGCTTACCACCGACAGCAGGCGAGGGCATTGGTATTGATCGCTTAGTGATGCTATTTACGGACTCAGCAAGCATTCGTGATGTGATTTTATTCCCACATATGCGTCGCAAGCTTGACAACTAGACTAGAGTCTACTTACTATGAAATATAGTCACTCCTATATAATTTAGATAGGGTATCAGGCTCGCTTAGTCTACTACTTGTCGTACTTTACTCGCCTTCCTTGTATCTAAATTATATTGAACTGGCTATCACACTGTTACTGAACTGAGTATAAAGCGAGTTTTGCAACGTTGGTGGCAGACACTCAGTTATTTATGAGCACTCATCTATAGGGATATTATGGACACTCAGCACGCACCGCTCTCAGTTTGGCAGCAGATGATTCAGCAAAGCTTCTTATCTTTGTATGACGTATCAGAGGACAATAGCAATCATCCCGAGCATGCCTTTCAGGGTTATGACTTTGTTTGTGAATTCTCTGGTGCGACGGTTTACCTTATCGTTAATGATGTGGTGATGCAGGCTAACCAGCAAGAGATTGATAGTACACAGGTGCGTGAGTGGAGAAAGGAAGTTGTCAACCAATTAATCAAGCGTCATGCCCAGCTTTATCTAAAAAATGACAAGGTACTGGCTGACGTAAACGCGTCGGCATCGGACAAGGCAATTTATTTTATTGGTTTGACGTCACTCGCCATCAAGCATGAAGGCGATAACCCAGAGTCGCAGCCCTATACCGTCAATTACGAATATGGCAGTCAGTTCTTTGCTGAAGACTGTGTGCTGGACTTGGACGATGAGCAGAGTGTCTTACAAGTATTTAGCCATCAAAACTTTGTCGACATTCTTAATCAGTTGGTGACTCCGAGTGATCTCAGTGCTTATTTGGATTTTCACCGCCGCAAGCTTGCTGGCTTTGAGACGTTTCAAGACGAGTCAACGTTACTTGCCCAGTTCTTACAGTCACCTGATTTTCATCAAAGAGCCATTGAGGTGCAAGAGCAGTTGGTTGCTCACCAGTTAATAGACCAAGTGGAACCTCGCTTGCTTAAAGCTGCAGAACCTGACCAAACCGCTTTTGCTAATGCGTTGATGCTAGAGATTCAAAAGAATACTCGCATGTGGTATAAGCTCTTTAATCGCTTGATTCAGCAGTATTATGAGGAGGGGACGCCACTGCCAAAAGAGCAGGTCGATGTGTTAGTTGATGAGTCGATGTATACCTATGCGTGTTTAATAGAAAAAATATTGGCACATAGAACGATTGATCAAAATTCACGATGGAATGGTTATGTTCGTCATGAGCATTCTTATCATGTATTTGGTCGCCATTATCTGATGGTGTTCTATGGACAAGATGAAAATAGTGCATTGAGTGCAGACAAAGTTCGCGCATCGCATCAGGATTTATTGTTTGAGCTTAATTCACAAATGCAGCAGCCGGTAATGGATGATTTGTTTTTAATTGGCGTAGAAGTTAGACCGTGCGAGGACAGCGTTAATACCGAGGTGTATATTGACACTTTTCATCAGAATGGCTCGGCTATCGATGCAAACACGCAGCGCTTATACGAGCAGTTGGCTGAGTTGCGATCGCAGTCATAGACTTTCCTTACTATAGATCGCTGCTTTGATGCTTTAACTATATTTGTACTTTTTTATATATTCGTACTTTTCACATTGGCAGTTACTATATTGGCAGTTACTATGACGCAGCAATATCAAGTTTTAGCTCGCAAATACCGCCCAAAAAACTTCCATGAGTTGATTGGGCAAACGCACGTCTCGCAAGCATTGATAAATGCCATTGATTACAATCGTCTGCATCATGCCTATCTGTTTACGGGTACGCGCGGTGTCGGTAAGACGACGATTGCCCGTATATTATCCAAGTGCCTGAATTGTGATACTGGGGTGACCAGTACGCCTTGCGGTGTGTGTGATAATTGCGTTGCCATCGATCAAGGTCGTTTTATTGATCTGATCGAAATTGATGCGGCCTCTCGTACCAAAGTGGAAGACACCCGCGAGCTGCTAGATAATGTGCCGTATGCACCAAGCCAAGGACGTTACAAAGTTTACCTGATTGATGAGGTGCATATGCTGTCCACGCATAGCTTCAATGCACTACTCAAAACCTTGGAAGAGCCGCCTGAACATGTGAAGTTCTTGCTCGCGACCACTGATCCACAAAAACTGCCTATTACTATTATCTCGCGCTGTTTACAGTTTGTTCTACGCCCGTTGCCGCAAACCTTGCTGAGTGAGCATTTGGCAAATGTCCTTACCCAAGAGCAAGTAGCCTATACCCAGCCAGCGCTTTGGCAATTGGCCAGTGCTGCAAAAGGCTCGGTACGTGATGCTTTATCCCTAACCGATCAAGCCATTGCTTTTGGCCAAGGTGCGCTTGATGATGTGACGGTCAATGCCATGCTCGGTTTGATTGATGCTGCTGACTTGGTGCGGCTCATCACTGATATCTATAATCATGACAAGTCTGCCGTCGCTGCTCATATTGAGCAGATGCGTGCGCAAATGGTTGATGCGACGAGTATGTTTGATGGGCTGGCAGAGCTATTACATCAGTTGGCATTGACCCAGCTACTGCCCGAAGTCGCTCTCAATGTCAATGAGGCGCAAGCCCAAGATATTAATGCGCTGGCACAGCATATCAGTCCTGAGGTATTGCAGCTCTATTACGAAATCGTTGTGCAAGCGCGTGAAGGCGTGAAACTTGCCAGTACACCGATGCAAGCGCTGGAGATGTGTATCTTACGTCTGTTGGCCTTTCGTCCATTACCAATAGACGAAATACTAAACCCTACTTATGATGACTCCGTGTCATCTGAAGTACCCGCCATAGAAAATACATCTTCTACGCAGGCGACCATTACCCATTCAGCTTCGATGCCGCCGTTACAGCCTTATGATATCGACTATCAAGAGCAGGTCAGTATTGAGCAGCCAAACGCTAGTTTTGACAGTAATGAAGTCAGTGTTGATCCAACTCATGAATCAGCACACACGTTGGATGTGTTGGATAGTAGCGCAAATGCTGAACCCGTTGTTGAGCCTGAACCCGTTGTTGAGCCTGAACCCGTTGTTGAGCCTGAACCCGTTGTTGAGCCTGAACCCGTTGTTGAGCCTGAACCCGTTGTTGAGCCTGAACCCGTTGTTGAGCCTGAACCCGTTGTTGAGCCTGAACCCGTTGTTGAGCCTGAACCCGTTGTTGAGCCTGAACCCGTTGTTGAGCCTGAACCCGTTGTTGAGCCTGAACCCGTTGTTGAGCCTGAACCCGTTGTTGAGCCTGAACCCGTTGTTGAGCCTGAGGCGAATGATTCTCAATTAACATCTGAATCTGATGATCCACGCACTTTACTTCGTTGCCCACCGCAAGAGTTGGTAGGTGCGTGGACACCAGAGAAGTGGGACTATTGGCTACAAACCGCTCGTGAAGCGGAGGTTTTGGCTCAAGATGAATTGGCACTTGCCCGTCAAGGTATGATGACTGGTCTATGCAATGGTAAAGCTACCTTTGTTACCAGTGTCGACAGTAAGCACTTGCAGGTGACCTTTCAGCAACTGGCAGAAAAACTACAGCAGCAATTTACACAGGCAGAGATTGGCTTGCAAATCGATGGTAGCGTCATGCAAGCAGAAGACAAAACGCCTGAGCGTCGCCAACAAAAGCGTTTGATCCAAGCGAAGACGGTTGCAGAGGCAAAATTGCTAGATACACCCGTGATGAAATATCTGACCGAGCGCGGCGAAGGAAAAATGGGCAAAGTTCAGTTATATTAAACAGTTGCAAATTTTAGTAATGGCATTGTTTACCAATTAAATAATCATTAAATGTAATGTTATGATTAAAATATCAAGGTGATGTTCGTTTATCACCTTGATATTTTTGCTTTTATTAACAGATAAATAGGATCTATTTATAAGGTAAGCTACATTTAAAAACGGTAAGATTAAATAAAATACTTTATAATGGTTAAGTTATATTAAAAACTGAAAAGTGGCTTAGGTGAGTATATGTTAGATAATTTACGCGGTATGGCCGTGTTCGCCAGTGTGGTCGGACACGGCTCTTTTAGTGGTTCAGCTCGAGAGCTTGGCATCACAACCAGTGCAGTCAGTCAACAAATTCGTTCGTTAGAAAATGAGCTTGGCGTGGTGCTATTGCATCGCTCTACTCGTAAGCTCAGCTTAACGGAAGCGGGTGAGAGCTTTTATGAAGCGGCAAAAGACGTGGTTAGCGCGGCCGAACAAGGTAGAATCAAGGTCAATCAGTTACGTGATGAGCTCGCTGGTAGCTTACGTGTGGCCACGACACCCGAGCTTGGGGTCAACCATATTTTACCGGCCTTGTCGACTTGGATGGCGGCACATGATGACCTAAGTATTACTTACTTAGCAGACAATCATTATATTGATATGATTGATGAGCGTATCGATATTGCGATTCGTATGAGTCCAACGATTAATGATTCTAATTTGAGCAGTCATCCATTGACGGATGTACGCCAAATGCTTGTCGCCTCACCACAGTATCTGCGCCAACATGTAAAATTGAAAACGCCTAAAGATTTGGCCGAGCATCAGCTGATTTGTATTGAAATCATGAAGGACGCCAATCAGGTTGATATGATTCAGACCGAAACAGGTAAAAAATCACGTATAAAAATGAATTCGCGCATTTATACCAACAATGTCTTTATGGCCACGACTTTAGCCAAAGAAGGGCACGGTTTGGTTAGAATGATGGAAATGGATATTAAAAAAGAGCTCGAAAGTGGTGAATTGGTGGAAGTCTTGACCGGTTATCAGCTGCCGAGTTTTGTGCTCTATGCCGTTACTTTGAACCGCGATCAGCAACCTGCAAAAATTACGCGTTGTTTAGAAGTATTGAAAAAATACTTTCATGCTAATTAAGTCGAGCGTTTAATGATCTTTACTTGAAAGTATTTTAAAGCTTAGATTAACACATGAAGTGCAATACCAAATATGAGGTGAAAAAAAGACCTAGATGCGCTAGCATCAAAGTCTTTATCCACCGACCAAAGTGAGATTGCAACCATGAACTATACGCATCTAAGCCTAGGGGAACGATACCAGATTTATGCCCTTATAGGGGCAAAACATAGTATTAATTTCATAGCTCGAGAGTTAAACAGAAGTCCCAGTACCATATCAAGAGAGCTTAGACGCAATAAAAGCCTGCGCGGTTACCGAGTTAATAACGCTCATAAGAAAGCTTGTGCAAGACGATCAAACAATGCGCTCAGCATCATCGCTGACGTATGGGACTGGGTCACAGACAAGCTTAAAGAGAACTGGAGTCCTGAGCAAATATCTGGCGTTCATGCTGGACTCAGTCATATGAGCATTTATCGCTATATTTGGCGTGATAAGAGGCAGGGCGGCACATTGTGGCAGTGTCTCAGACGTAAAGCCAAACCATACCGGCAGCGTCTAACCGCTGAGACTCGAGGCCGTATCAATGACAGAGTCTCGATTCATGAGCGCCCTTGTATTGTTGAAGAACGTACGCGAATTGGTGACTGGGAAGCGGATACCGTTATCGGTCAGCATCACAAGCAAGCGATTGTCACGCTCGTTGAACGTAAAACGGGGCTGCTGAAGATGAAGCGTGTGGGTCATAAAACAGCACAGCAAGTATCAGAGGCAATGATAGAACTCTTAGCGCCAGTGAGGTTGCAGGTTAAGACCATTACCTCTGACAATGGTAAAGAGTTTGCTCAGCATAAAAAGGTGAAACAAAAGCTCTTTAGCTCTTTCTTCTTTGCCGATGCTTATGCGTCATGGCAGCGAGGAACCAACGAAAATACCAACGGCTTGATCAGAGAGTATCTGCCTAAAGGCTGTGACTTTAGACAAGTCTCTGATGATGAGATGCAGGACATTGAGAACAAACTAAATAACAGACCAAGAAAACGCTTAGGGTTTAAAACGCCTATGCAGGCGTTCTATAATAT
>NZ_AYYA01000007.1:0-66576 GCF_000511065.1 Psychrobacter sp. TB67 | reverse complement strand
TTTTACCTTGCCAGTTGTAGCTATCGATACAAGGCTCACCAATCGGTGCATAGCCATGAGAGCGAATGGTCTCGTGCTCAAAGCCGCTTTCGTCCATATATACAATGGGGTAGCCTTGCTGCTTAAAGTGCTCAAGCTTATTCTGATATATCGCTCTTTTGATCGGACAGGCTTTTGGATGTTCTAAAGTCTTTTTTTTGACTGATGCCTAGACGCTTTAGGGCATGATGAATGCCTGTTTTACTACAGTTTAGACGACGTGCTCGCTCATACTGGTAATCATCAGGATGTTCTTTGACATCATTAAGTAGCACATCATCTGGTATTTTATAGGGTTTGGTTTGCCTGGTTGTTTTGCTATGAACACGTCTCTTCCAGTTCTGTATGGTGGTTGGGCTGAGATTATAGAATTCAGCTGCCTCGGCAAAGGTCATACCATCATCTAAGCTTTTTAGTACTTGTTTGCGAAAATCTAGCGAGTAAGTCATGGTCTTTATAATAACAATTGAATTTGATAGTTAGTTTATAACACTTTTAGGTGGGATTGACTATATTATTCTGATGAATTTTTATATGAAATTTATTCAAATGACCATTTATATCTTATATCAACCGTTCGTTCTATTGAATTTCACTAATGCTAACGCTTTATTAAATGTGTTGATATAATCAAAAACATGAATAATCCAGTAAAGATTAATATTTAGATACTTTAAAAAAATAAATAGTTTGTAAGAAATATTCAAAAGCTCAAGGTAGGGCAGATTTATAGCCCAAAGTATCAAGTCTTATTTAGGTGGCACTGTATTATTATCGTGTTTGCTTAAGTATCAGCGTTAGGTTTATCAGATGAATAGTAGTGATGTGTTTCGAAAAAGTGATTTGGGTCGAGAAGAAATTAAGACGCAAAGTTTGGGCGTGTTGCCGCGAGAAGCGAGAACATTGCTGATCATGATTGATGGCAAAAAAACCTATCAACATTATTTAGATTCGCTTGATAACAGTAAGATGTTCGCTGAGTTTGGTGGGATAGCACCGTTGTTTGAGCTGCTGCAAGAATTCCAATGTATCGAGCTGATAGTAGGGGATAACGCCAGCGCTTCTAGCCAATCTTATGCGCCGCCTCAATCCGCTGAGCCACAAGTAGCGGCATCGCCACCTACGATGCCGCCTATAGCACCGCCCCCAACGCTGGCTAATGAAGACAACAAAGCATTGCAGCCTGAACCAATGCCATCGCAGAGTGATAATGCCGCTGAGTTTGACGCGACCTTTAATGATAAGTCAGACAAAACCGTACCGTTTGCTAGCTACTTTAAGCGCAAAGCCGCTGATGTGGATTTTGAAACCTTAAAGTCGGAACTAGCGACTTATATCGAAAAAAATGCAGCGCCTGAGGATGCGTGGGGTTACCTGCTAAATCTGGAGCAGTGTACTGATGCCTCGCAATTATTGGCTCTCACACAGAAGATTCAGCGCTCTACCAGTGGCAGCCTATCACGCGGTGTGGGCGAGTTTGCCAAAAAAATTAAATCTTAAATTTACCCCTTTCATCGCAGCGCTGCATTTGGCTGTCGCCTGTAAAAAAGTACCAATAACTTATCGGAGTGCCTTATGGAAGTCGCTGAGCTGTCAGAAAAAAACACGTTAAACATGTTGCATGGTGAGCATATTATCTTGCGTTTGACTTATATTAGTCGTTATAACAACGACAACCCTAATGGGGAAGTCACGCGTATCCTAGCGCAGGCGCAGCAGAATAATGAGCGTAATGGCATTACGGGCGCATTGGTATTCAATCACAATTACTTTCTTCAAAGCATTGAAGGGGCAAGACCTGTCATCAACGAGCTACTACGCAAGCTTGTAAAAGACGAGCGACATGCTGTCTTACAGATTATCGAATGCCGCGAAGTCGAGCAGCGTCGCTGGAATAAATGGTCAATGAAATATCTTATACCAAGTGATGAGAATAAAGGGCTGGCGCTTAAGTTTTCGACGGGCACTCAATTTAATCCCTACCTTATGAGTACCAACCAAATCATGATGTTGATTGATACCTTGTCAGAGCTCCAAGAACAAGAAGAAATAGACGCTTCTGCTAAAAAGAAATCATGGTTTGCTATTGGCTAATTGATGTTTATAAAAGCGCTAATATAAAAGTGCTACGTCCCCATTACACCGCCTAAGAGAACAGATATGACCTCACCAAATTCAGATGCACACATCTTAATGAGCATGACCTACGCCAGCCGTGCAAACCCAGACGTATCGGCGAAAGACTTTAATGAGATTTTGCAGCAAGCTCAAGCGAATAACGCTGCCAATGGCATCACGGGGATGCTGACATTTAATAAAGACTATTTTTTACAAACGGTCGAAGGGCCGAGAGCGCAGATCAATCGTTTATTATATGGTCTTATTGCTGATCAGCGTCATCACGATTTACAGGTCATTGAAACACGCGAGCTGAAGCATCGAGAATGGGCTAAGTGGTCAATGAACTATGCCTCTCCAACCGAAGCCAATGCCGCAATTTATCTAAAATACTCTACGACGATTGATTTCAATCCGTACTTATTAAGTGCCGAATCCGCTCGTGATTTGATGAGTGAGCTTAGCGCAGGACGCACCTAGGCAGTTTTGGTATTTTCTCGTTAACATCAAAATAATGAGCAGTATGAAATGATAAACATTCAAGGGTTAATTTTATATATAGTCATTCCACTATAAAAGTATTACTGCGTTAACCTCGTTTGAAGTATTAAATATACATCTACACTCGGTTGCCTTGTACTACTTTTAAACTGAATCAACTATAGCCTCCAAGAGGTTTTTATTTATTAGTGTTGTCAGGGTACTGTTTACGAGATTTTTCTTTAGCAGGTTTTGGCACACAATAGGATTATTATCGATCTTCTGTCTAATGCTATAGAAGATACATTATTGACTTAAGTTTGTTATTAATTATTTCTTATTATAGAGACGATTAATTTACTATTGTTATAACTACTGTTTTTGTTTATATTGTCTGTACTTATTAATGCCACGGCTAATACTGTTTTAATAAGTAAGAAACGGAATTGACTATTAAGTTCGTATCATTACTTATTTATGAATTAGCAATCTTTAGTGCTTAGTAGATAAAATTATATTTATTAAGTTTATATCCCTTATCTTAAAGTTGAGTTTATTATGAATAAGAATACCACCATTGATTTAGACAGCTTAAACGTAGATGAGCTACGTGCCATCACCGAAAATGCCCAGCAGCTGATTGCCAAAAAGCAACATCAGCGTTTATATGATGCTTATATGCAGTTTGAAAAAATCGCTGAAGAGAGTAATAGCACTATCGAAGAGATTTTAAAAGCTGGTGAAACGTTAGAGAAAAAACGTAGCATCAAATATCGCAACACCGATAATAATGAAGAGACTTGGACGGGCCGTGGTCGTAAGCCGACGTGGTTGGTTGACGCGCTAGCAGCAGGTCGTAAGCTTGAAGATTTTGCTATTTAGCCATTTTAAGACCACTAAATGTATCCATGTGCTAATTGATGACACGCATTAGGTGCAAGAAAGGCAATTAACAGTGCTACCAGTAGACTGAACGAGCCTGATGACATACCTGATTTGTAGTGGATTTAACTATATAGCAATATGTCTTCTACGCTGTTTTTATGACGTCGTTATAGCGATTGAGCTAACAGCACATCAGTAGACAGAAGCCAGTATCTTTGTTGCCAGTAATTTGGTAAAAAGATACTGGCTTTTTTTCTGTCATCTGTATGCTATTGTTTGTTATGATAATGACGTTTTTACCTTATATAAGAGTTATGTAACCGTGGCCCAAGTCTCTGCGTCGTCTCATAAGCGTCCCCGTAAGTTGTGGTGGCTATTTGGGTTTATATTATTTGCGCTATTTGCCTTATTGCAAATGCCTGCGTCGTGGCTACTTGAAAAATATGCACCCAATAGCCCTTATGTGCAGCACGTGTCGGGCAACTTATGGCAAGGCTCAGCGATTTGGCAATTGCCGTTGTCAGCGACGCCGTTGACTGGTGCGGCGAATTGGTCGTGGCAGCCTTGGCAACTATTCTTGGGTAAGTTGAGTGCGGACGTCGATATCACGACAGAGCAGACCAGATTGAACGGTCAAATAAAACTGGGTACCAGCTCATGGCAGATTGATGATATGAGCGGTAAGATTGCAGCGGAAACCTTGACCAGTGTGGTCGATTGGCAGCTGCCCAAGACGCCGATTCAAGTCAATGCGGTGTCTCTAAAACGCCAGACTGGCTCGGATAATGACTCCAATAAAAAGTCCTATGGTTTCAGTGAGGCGGATGGTCAGTTGACGTGGGTCGGTGGTGAAGTGGGCTATCCTAGTGGCGGTAAGGTTTTTTATATCACCATGCCAGCGATGCGTGCCGAGCTGAGTACGGAACAAAAAAATGATAAAAACCTGCTGCACGTTAATTTGTTGAACAATCAAGATAAGCGTTTAGGGGATCTGTATGTCGATGGCGATAATATGCTAGACGTCAGCTTGACCCAGCGTTTGTTGGAGAATATGCCTGAGTATAAAGGACAAGCTCCGCAAGATACCCCTGTCGTCAGTGTGCGCCAGCCCTTGTTAGCTGGTTTGGGGACGCGCTAAATGTCTACTGTTACCGCTAATTTAAAACCTATTATTAATATTCTGAATCGCTGCGCTGGTTGGCTGTTATTATTGGCGATTGCTTGGCTGTGCTGGACGGCGGCACGGCTATTGTGGTTGTTGCTAGCTGCGCCTTTGGCACCAGCATTGCCGCTTGCTCCTTTACAAAGCGCGAATATATCCGGCGATGATTACAGTGGTTTGTTTGCTATTTTTGCCGATCCCGCTCCTATCGCGGCGGCGGTACAGCCACCCCCTAATATTGGCTTGAAAGGGGTTCTGCTCGCGATACCAGAGAGCATGTCGTCAGCCCTGTTAGATGTCAATGGTGAGGTCAAAAACTATCGCATTGGTGACAGTCTAAAGGACAGTGACTATACTCTGATCGCCGTCGATTGGAATGCCGTCATCATTGCTGATGCCAGTGATCAGCAAACCGTCATTAGAATGGTAGAGTCCATGCCACTCGACCAAAGCGATATGCTAGCAGGCGCCGTCAGCAATCAGCGTTTGCCAAACACTAATGCCTTGCCGAGCGCCTCAATCTCAGCACCAGATAATACTGAATCCACAGCAGAGACAACTCCTGAGAGTAGCCCGCAATCCGCTATTGATGAAGCCATCACGGCACTACAAGAAAACCCAGCCAGTTATCTGAGCAGGATGGGCGTTATGGCCTCAGGCGAAAACTATCAGGTGACAGCGGCGATGCCCTCAAAACTACGCAACCGCCTAGGACTGGAGCCGGGTGATCAGGTGCTGACGGTCAATGGTCAAAGTGTGGGTAATAACCCGAGCCAAGATGCTGGTATCCTACAACAAGTCCAGCAAGCGGGCGAAGCACAAATAGAGGTAAAGCGCGGCGATCAAGTGATTACGATTCGCCAGCAATTTTAGACAAATGATTTTAAGTAAACCGTTCGTCATTAAAACGGCTTTAAGTAATTAATAACTATCTGGTTGGGGCTATGCTAGCAACGCACCAGCCGACAATACTCAGTCATACTAAATTCAGTACATACTAAGCGACATCACTGTAGGTAATTATCAATATGGTAAGTTCTCATAAATTTTCAGTTACGCCTTTGCACTATACCTTACAGCGCTTGATGTGCCTATGTCGTCCTCTTTGCTTAGCCGTGCCGCTATGGGCAGCCAGTACAGGTCTCGTTAATGCTGAGAGCTGGAAAGTCAACTTACAAGATGCCGATATCAAAGCCTTTATTAATGAAGTGGCGACCATCACCGATCAAAACTTTGTGCTTGATCCACGTATCAATGGCAATGTGACGGTCATCTCCAATAAAGCCTTATCCCGTGATGAGATTTATCAGCTGTTTTTGAGCGTGATGCAAGTCAATGGTATCGCCGCGATTGATTCTGGAACGACGGTTAAACTGGTACCGGATAATGTCGCCAAGCAGTCTGGAGTCGCCGTCGATTTACGTGGTGATAGCGTCGGTGAAGCACTGGCAACGCGCGTCATTTATTTAACCAATACTCAAGCGGCAGAGGTTCTGGGAGTCATACGACCGCTCATGCCGCAGTCGGCTCATGCTGCTGCTGTACCGGGTGTTAATGCCTTGGTATTGTCGGATCGAGCGGATAGCTTAAACCAATTAACCGCGCTCATCCGTGATTTGGACAGCAACGTCAATGACAGCTTGCAAGTCATACCGCTACGCCATGTCGATGCAGAGCGTATGATGGAGTTGATCAGTGCTTTGGTGGCGAGTGCCGGTAGTGGGCAAGCACAAGGCGGCAATAATCAGCTCAAAGTCATTGCTGATACGTCCAGTGATCGGCTGCTGGTCAAAGGCAGTCCTGAGATGATTGCCAAAGTCCAAGAAATGGTCAGTCAGCTGGATACCACGCCTACCAGACGTCTGAGTGGTTTGCGCGTTTTTCGATTAAAGTATGCCAGCGCTGGTCATATTGCAGATATGCTGCGTGGCTTACTGGCCAATCAATCCATCAATAGCGCTGGCGCGACCTCAACGTTAGAGTCGGCATCTTTGAATGATGCAAGTAGCACCGGCTCATCATTAAATAATAGCGCCAATGATATTCTTGGCAACAGCAGCATTGGTAATAATGCAGCAGCCTCTACCTCGAGTGCTAGCACTGGTGGCACGAGTACAGGTGGTACTGGGGTTGGTGGTCGACCTTTCAGTATCATCGCTGACGAAACCCAAAATGCGGTCATCGTGAATGCAGCGCCCGAGCTGATGTTTGAGATAGAAGATGCCGTCAATCAGCTAGACAGTCGCCGCGCGCAGGTGCTCATTCAAGCTGCTATCGTCGAAGTATCGGGCGATGATGCCACCCAACTGGGGGTGCAGTGGGCACTCGGTAACGCCAACAGTGGCTACGGGGTTGTCAACTTTAATAACGTTGGTGCTAGTGCAGCGTCGCTTGCGGCAGCTGCTTTGTCAGGGGGCGGTGCTGCTAGTATTAGCGCGGCGGCAGGCTCAATTGCTGGTGCGTTGATTGGAATTGGCGATAGCAGTAAGGACAGTCAAGGCAATACCCAGTTTTATGGCGCTATCTTGCAAGCGCTTGATTCGTCTACCAGTGCTAATCTGCTGTCTATGCCATCGATTTTGACACTAGACAATGAAAAAGCCAGTATTTTAGTCGGTCAAAACGTGCCCTTTGTTACCGGCTCTTACACCACCAGTGGCAACTCCTCAACCAATCCATTTCAGACTATCGACCGCCAAGATATTGGTATTAATCTGAACGTCATTCCACACATTGGTGACAATGGCACGGTGCGTTTAGAGGTGTCGCAGGAAGTGTCTTCAGTCGTGCCCGGTAGCACGGGAAATGCCAGTGGTTTGATTACCAATAAGAGCCTTATTAATACCACTATTTTAGCAGACGACCAACAGACCATCGCTCTGGGCGGTTTGATGCGGGATAACACCACCACACGTCAACAAAAAGTGCCGGGCTTGGGCAATGTGCCGGTTATCGGTCGCCTGTTTCGCTCGGACAATGACAACACGCAAAAAAGCAACTTAATCATCTTCTTACAGCCGACTATTCTACGCGATGGCGGTGCAGTGGCGAGTGTGACCGAGCGTAAATATAACCAAATGCGCGTCTTACAGCTGGTCATCGACAAGAATGGAACGATTAAGCAATTGCCATTGAGTGGTACGGAAGGCTGGAATGGGGATGTCAGTGCAGATTACGAGCTGATGCCACTGAATCCGCTCGTACCTAAGCGCGATCAAACGCCAAAAGCTACCTCGCAAGGATTTACTAAAGTAGAGAGTCCTAACAGCGGTATCACGACTTATCCTCTCAAGCGTTAAACGCTAACTCACGCATATTATCCTTTGGTACGGTGTCATCAAAAACATGACACCGTACATTAGCTTGCGTATTCATAACACAGATAAACACAGCCACTACGATATCCCAGTATACTAGGGGACTTAAATATACCGTAGTAAAAAATATTCAAAGGCAATTTAGCAAATATACAAGCAACAGAGGGGCGGACATAATGGCACAGCGTATAAACAAAAAAAGATGGCTTATGTTGGGCGCTGTTGCTACTGCTTTATTATTGATACCGCGACGTAGTAGTCAACGAGCAGACAGTAGCCTACAGAACGACACTAAGAATAAGACGAATAACAATTCAAATGCTAAAGATTAACTGCTCTCACTATTTATTTTATAATAAATATTTTCGTTAAAAAAATGCTAATAATAATAAAATTTGGAATTTGTTAATGACTGCTCTTGATTCATCGTATATCGCTCCTCATTGTTCGTCTGCTGCTTTGCCACTGATTGACACGCATACACATTTTGACGCGCCAGTATTTGATAGCGATAGAGCGGTACAAGTAAAAAAAGCCTGTGAGCAAGGCGTGCGCCACCTTATGCTGGTGGGTTATTTATATGAGCATTTTGAACGTCTGTATGATATTAAACGCCTGATTAACGAGCAAGTTCAGGTCAATGAGAACAGTCAGGCAATTGCGACGCCAGCAGTTGCAACGGAGGCTGGCAATCAAAACCACTCGTCTCCTGAGGCTCATATCGCTCTAGGTCTACACCCTTTTTATATCACGCAGCATACAGAAGCTCATCTACAGAGTATGGCAAAGATGCTGACTGAGCAGTGCCCATTGGCAATCGGTGAGATTGGTTTGGATACTTTTACCGACGAGATGAAGCAACCGCATATGCTGGCCAAACAAGAGCAGTTTTTTAGGGCGCAACTGGATATGGCAGTGGCGCATCAGCTACCCGTCATGCTGCATATTCGTAAAGCCCATGCTGAAGCCTTAGCGATATTAAAAGCGCACGATTATGATGCGCACAAGTTGGGCGGTGTCGCTCACAGTTTTAGTGGTGGTGAGCAAGAGGCAAAGGCCTTTGTAAAACTCGGCTTTAAGCTCGGGGTCACTGGACAAGTCACCAATCCGAATGCCAAAAAACTGCGTCGGGCGATTCAAGCAGCAGTTGATACTTATGGTCTTGAATGTTTGGTGATTGAGACGGATTGTCCGGATATGACTCCCATCATGTGCCAGCACTCAGATAGCAATCCGTCAACCAATAATCAGTCAGCGCTTGGACAAAGTCCTGATAATGAATGGGGTGATGCGCCCGATCATAATAGGAATGTTCCTGCCAATTTGCCATGGGTGCTGCTCAGTCTCAGTGAGTTACTTGATGTGCCACCAGCTCGTCTTGCTGAGCAACTATGGCAAAATAGTTGCGATGCCTTGCGCACGCAATGGCTGTATCCTAGGCAGTCATAAAAGCTACTGTTGTTCAAAGTAAAATGATATCGCCAAAAGTAAAATAGTACAGAATAAAATAAGAGCAACATAAGTTATCGTTGATTATATACCCCTCAAAAGAGCGTTTAATCTGTTATGAGTGAAGCAAAATTATTTGACCAGTCGTTTGTAGAGCCTAATTCCGTTGAGCATTCTGTCGCTCATGACGATAGTGGTAGCGCAAGTGAGCAATACGAGCGACGTTTCCAAGGGACAAAAACTCTCTACGGCGGCTCAGCCGTTGATACTTTTGCGGCAGCGCATGTGTATGTGATTGGTATCGGAGGTGTTGGCTCTTGGGCAGCTGAAGCGCTGGCTCGTACTGCGGTTGGTACTATTACGTTGATTGATTTAGACGTATTGGTGGCTTCTAATGTCAATCGGCAATTGCCAGCGCTGGACAGCACCTTTGGTCAAAGTAAAATTGCAGCGATGGCGCAGCGCATTGCTGAGATTAACCCCAAGGTCACGGTCAATTTAATTGATGATTTTCTCACCACTGATAATGTCACTGCACTGCTGCCGAGCCGTGACGAAGCCAAGGCTGCCATTGCTCAAGGTCATCCTATTGCCGTGCTAGATTGTGTCGATGATATGAATGCCAAACTTGCTATTGCCCTGCATTGCCGTTTTAATAAACTAAAATTGGTTTGCGCAGGCGGTGCGGGTGGTAAGATAGACCCAAGCAAAATTACGGTGAGTGACTTGCGTGATAGCTATCAAGATCCATTACTCGCCAAGCTCCGCAATAAGCTGCGTCATGAAAAAGGCATTAACAGCGCTTTAAAAGAAAAATTTGGAATCAAATGCGTTTATTCCACAGAACCACCACGCGTCGATAAAAGCTGTCAAACGGGCGGTTTACACTGTGGCGGTTACGGTTCAGCGGTCGTAGTGACATCGGTTGTGGCTATGCTGATGGTGAGCGAAGCGTTACAATTATTGATAAAGCAGACAGGCGTCTGATTTTAATGAATGGAGTCCACTTTGACGATACCTAACTCACCTAAGCGCCGCTACCCGGTCGCCGCAGATGAAGTAGAGCGCATTAATAAGCTCAAAAAACATCAGGTGCTCAACAACAATGATGAGCCTGCCTTTGCGCGTCTGACTGAACTTGCCAAGTTGTTTTTTGATATGCCGGTCGTCACCATTACCTTTATGGATGAAGAAACCCAGTATCTAAAATCTGTGCACGGGCTTGGCGGGGTATGTACGACGACGCGCCAAGTGGCTATTTGCAACTATACCGTGCTGTCTGACGAGGTATTTGTGGTTGCGGATTTGACAAAAGACAGCCGCTTTAGTCAAAATCCATTGGTGACAGAATCTCCGTACCTGCGCTTTTATGCCGGGGCGCCCATTATCATGTATGAAGACAATAAGACGTACCGTTTAGGCTCTTTTTGTCTGATGGATATGAAACCCCATGATGATTTTGATAATAAGCAAGCGCAATTATTGGCGCAGTTCGCGATGATGGCAGCCGATGCGCTACAACTACAAGACAAACAACGGGTCGCCAAACATGCCAACGAGATGAAGTCGGACTTTTTGGCCAATATGAGCCATGAAATACGCACACCGATGAATGGTATTATCGGCATGGTAGAGATGCTTAGCGAGACTGATCTTAGTCACGAACAACAAGAGTATGTGGACAATATCAAAGTCTCCAATGAGCATTTGCTAGCGATTATCAACGGTATCTTGGACTTATCGAAAGTTGAGTCTGGTAAAATGACCATTGATACCATTCCGATGAATCTGTCCACCTTATGCAATGAAGTAGTCAGTCTTTTTGCGATCAAAGCTCGCCAGCGCGGCTTGATTTTAGATTACCATTATACTGAGTCGTTATCACCTTATGTGCAAGGCGATCCGGTACGTCTTAAACAAATCATGGTCAACCTTGTCAATAATGCCATCAAGTTCACCCGTGAAGGTGGGCGAGTCAGTATCGATGTCAAGCACGTGCCCAATTGCCATTGTATCGATGACAATGCTGAAAAACATGAAAGCAATGGCGGGTTTGCTGATGGTATTATTGGTGAAGAGAATATTACTAAAGAGAACATTACCAAAGAGAGTATTGCTTACGAAAACATGACTCTATGTATTGAGGTCACCGATACGGGTGTCGGTATTAAGCCTGAATCATTGGACGCGATATTCGATGCCTATGATCAAGCCAATAAATCAACCCATCGTCTTTATGGTGGTACGGGTCTGGGGCTGTCTGTATGTAAGTCTCTGGTGGATTTAATGGGTGGGCGCATCGACGTCGATAGTGTGGTCGGTGAGGGTACAACCTTCACAGTATTGTTGCCGCTCGCTACTATCGATGAGGAACAGTATGAAAATTGGCAAGTTGCCAACGACTTTACCATGACCGCCCCGAGTCAGGAGCGTTCTGGTCACATACTGTTGGTTGAAGACGATAGTGTCAATGCGACAATTGCCAAAAAAGCCTTGAGTAATAGCGGCCATACGGTAACCCACGTCACCGATGGACAGCAAGCGATTGAGGCTTTTGCTTTGTACCCTGAGCGTTATGATCTCATTTTGATGGATCATCATATGCCGATTATGGATGGCGTACAGGCGACCATTAAGTTGCATGAGCTGTATGACCCTCAAGTATTGCCACCCATTATCGCCTTGACTGCCAATGCGATGGATGGCGAGCGCCAAAAATACCTTGATGTGGGCATGCAGGACTATTGCACCAAGCCTTTTAAGCAAGAACAGTTAAATGCCTTGGTGCAATATTGGCTAATGCATAAGCAATCGTCAGCTGATTGAGTGAATAAGACAGACGTAAGGGTTGTGAATTTCCCTCGCTAGACTTGCCATCGGCTACATAGGCTTTTTCTTTCTATATCGACAGTTAAAGCAACTTGAGTCATTTATCCTAAATTTTTTACGATATAGTCAAAACATCCTAAAAACGCGACGCTATTGCTCATATCAATTTTTTGTGGCCACCGCCCGTGCCACATTTGAATGTTTAACAGACCCTAATAAAAAAGCTTAACCATTTAATAATGGTTAAGCTTTTTTTATGTATTACTCAAGCAATTTGAACGATTAGCTCACGCGGGTTTGGTAGTCACCAGTACGGGTATCTACACGCACGACTTCACCTTGCTGGACGAATAATGGCACACGTACCACCGCACCCGTCTCTAACGTGGCAGGTTTGCCACCGCCACCTGATGTATCGCCGCGTACGCCGGGATCGGTTTCGGTAATTTGCAACTCAACGAAGTTAGGCGGGGTGATTGATAACGGCACGCCATTGAATAAGGTAATGGTACAAAGCGCATTGCTGTTCTCTTTGAGCCATTTTTGCGCGTCGCCAATGGCTGTTTTGTCCGCTTGTAGCTGCTCAAAGCTTTCTGGATGCATAAAGTGCCAAAACTCACCATCGTTATACAGATAGTTCATTTCAGTATCTATAACATCTGCCGCTTCTAAGCTATCACCTGACTTAAACGTTTGCTCTAGCGTTCTGCCACTGCGTAGATTGCGCAATTTAACGCGGTTAAACGCTTGTCCTTTACCAGGTTTGACGAACTCATTTTCGAGAATGGCACAGGGATTGCCATCGAGCATGACTTTGAGACCGGCTTTAAATTCATTAGTAGAAAAACTTGCCACAAGAAACTCCTAAGGGTTACGAATATATGATCGGTATTTGGGTGTGGAGCTGACTGTGCTAAGCGCTGTCGTCATACCAAGTATTGATGGCTGACAGGTATGCTTTGATAGGGTACTCACTAAGGGCGTATAATGACGCCTTTTAGGCACAGGTACTAGGTTGTCATGATAAACCATTTAATCACACAAAAAAACTGGCAAACGCAATTATCCGAAGGCATTACTAGCATCGATGAATTGCTTAGTATCCTAAAGCTTGAATCGCGGCGCGCAGAGGTTTATGTGCCTGAGCATTTCGAGCTACGCGTGCCACGTGCTTTTGTCGCAAAAATGACCGTCGGCGATAGCGATGATCCCTTATTAAAGCAAGTGCTACCCGACCGACAAGAGCAAATCGCAGTGACTGGCTATGTGGCAGATCCTTTAGCGGAAAATGCTCATAACCCAACCAAAGGCTTATTGCATAAATACCAATCCAGAGTGCTGCTGACGATTACGGGTGCTTGTGCGATTCACTGTCGTTACTGCTTTCGCCAGCATTTTGACTACAGTGCCAATATGCCCACTGCCGATGCCAAACAAAGCATCATCGATTATATTACCGCCCATCCCGACATTAATGAGGTGATTTTAAGTGGCGGCGATCCTTTAAACGTGACCAACAGACGACTGTTTGCTTGGCTTGATACTTTAGAGGCCATTCCGCAATTGACCACCATTCGGCTGCATACTCGGTTGCCAATTGTGATTCCAGCGCGTTTAGATGCGCCATTATTAGAGCGGCTAGCACAAAGTCGCTGTCATATCGTCATGGTCATTCACTGTAACCATGCCAATGAAATCGATACGCTCACAGCAGAATATTTGCAGCGGGCGCGGGCGGCTGGCGTGACGCTATTGAATCAAGCTGTGCTTTTAAAAGGTATCAATGACAGCGTGGCTGCTCAAACTGCCTTAAGTCAACGTTTATTCTCTGCTGGGGTATTGCCTTATTATCTACACGTATTGGATAAAGTAGCAGGCGCGGCACATTTCGATAGCGACGAGCGGTCAGCAATAGCGCTTTACTGGTCATTATTGGCAGCATTACCCGGCTATCTAGTACCTAAGCTGGTTAGAGAGTTGCCAGATAGACCGTTTAAGGTGCCGATTGACATTTACAATGAAGTCTAAAAGTTGCATTATGATAAAGTAGCGCTATTAGCAGACAAATAATGACTAATAAGTGCATAAGCAGCCGTTATTATATCCAATCGATAGCTAAAGCTTACCTACCTGCTTGCTACTAACTTGTACAGCCGTTACTGTGCAATGACTAAGGATAGTAATGATAACTTTATCAGTTTTTCAACAGCAGTTGGCGTCGATTGCAGCGTTACCCGCAGCATCTGGTAAATCGACCGACGGCCAAGAGCAGCACCTACGCAACTGGGTAGCGCTGATGCCATCGCAAACAGAAGCGCAGCAAACGGAGCAATTGGAAAAAGTACTCATGGAATTGAGGGTGGCTGATGTAGATGATCAGCAACGCTTTACCTTAATCACTATCGTCCTTGAAGCGGCTGATCGGCTGATCGCCGCTTTACGTCAGTATTATATTTATGAAGCAGGAGCGCTAAGTGACGCGCAGTTGGCTCATGTTGCTCAAGTAAAATCCTTATACTATCTCATTGTTTTAACTTATGACGGGGTGATACGCCGCGAAATAGCATTGCTAGATCAGCAAAAACCCCCAGCAAGTAGTGGCTGGCAGCGCCACTTCACGGGCGAAAAGTCTTCTCCCGTTAGGTTAGCTATTGCCATTTACCAGACGCTACTCATGTACCAAAAGCTATTGATTGAAGACGCGCTTTGTTATCAAAAGCCACCGTCGTATGTATGGGCTGCAATCAATCGATTGTATTATCTTGCCCATCAGCGCCATGCTGCTACCCTTGACCTGAGCGGTCATGTCGTCACCAATCGTGCAGAAACTATACATCGCTTGTACTGTCAAATATGTCTGCACAGTTTACTCAATGTGCGTGGCATGCGCCGGCCTAATATGCTGCTGGTTCAGCGCTCGCTACCTGAGTGGGCTGAGCCAATCGTTGCGACCATAGAGCCGCAAACTGAGACGCGGGTCTTCGTTAACTTGCATAGTGACAGTCCACCTACTTATTTGACCGCGCATTCTGATATCAATCCTTACGAAAACCAGTACGACTGTCTGTTCATTGAGCTAGCACCAGTGGTCACCTATCTAAAAGCACGCCGGCAAGCGTTAATGAATGAGGGTAGCGAAGGCGTTGAGTGTTGTTTGCTCGATAAGATGGCCATGGCGCTAACCTATCGTTATATTCAGCCGCAATTGACCGTACCGACCAAGTATAGTCCTAAGCAAAACGCCACAATGGTGACCGGATTTAATGACATTCACTATCATGCTAGCCATGCGCAAGGTCTAATAAGTTTGATTGGTACTAAAGAGCTGCCGGATGCGCAGCGACCTCGCTATGATACCGTGCCAAAAAAACAAACGACCAATGGCTTATTATCCGTTGAGACTTTCGACAGTAAGGACGCCCTGTCGCATTTTCGCACGCTGCGCTTGATTATCAATCCTGAAGATATATCTGCTGTTACCGAAGACAAGGTTGTAACCCCAAGCACCGCCACGATAACGACAATGAGCAAAGTCGGTAGCGAAGCGAGTAGTATGGTAGCAGTGATGGACAGCAATACTACTAATGCTGATATTCATCCTGGCGATACTGCACCGCCACCGTTGCAAATGATGAGTCTCTTTTTATTATGCCGTTCTGAGACGAAGACCGCAGCTGATTGGTCGATGGGAGTGGTGCGTTGGCTCAATCTTAATACCCGAAACCCAGAAGTAGAATGGCAAGTGCTCGGTCACAAGCTCATCTCTTGTGGGCTGCGCCTAGAGGACAGAGACTCACGCAGTCAGCATTTTGTGCCAGCTTTTATGATTGCTGGTGATGAGCAGCTACAGACGACTTGTAGCTTAGTCGTGCCGACCTCTCATTTTCAAACCAGTGATAGAGTGATAATGCGCCTAAATAATAAACAGAAATCCTTACGCTTATTAAATCCTTTACTGGTTACCGATGAGTTTAGCCAATATGAAGTAGTACAATTGTAATCTGCTCAATTAGGGCGTGTCCTAAATACCAGCATGGATATAAGTGTAGATGGTTACATGGCGAAGGTGCAGGTATAACCACTTTATCTGACGGTATGAGTAATAAGTTAAGCTGCAGTCGGTCAAATTATTGTCTATAATGACGGATACCATGGCTTAAGTTTGATAGGTAAGATATGTCTACTAAGCCAGTCAGCCTAGATCATATCAATAAACCAGTATTGTCAGTACCGCCCGAACCGAACCCGAATAGTGCTTATCTATTTGCCGCGCTATCTAAATATTGATAAAAGGGCGAGGTATCGAAGTTAAGCGATAAAAATAAATACGATCATAAGATTCAAAAGGCCTCCTATGCGTACTCAGTCCGTCTTAAATCTATTAGTTATCGATGACGATCAGCTCTATGCTGAGCGCCTAGTGGATTTGCTAGATTCTTATTATGACAGCGTCAACCTAGGCTTTTTGGATGACAAGGAAGAACTGCTCAAATCGCTACGCCAGCCGTGGGATGTCTTAGTCTTTGGGCAAGCCTATGATATGGGCTTTACCGACGTTGTGGGTATCGTACAAGAGCAAAGCATTGACTTGCCGATGATATGCTTGATGAGTGCGGAGATGGCTGCGACTGCCCATAACGAGGAAGGTTTGCCTGCGGTCATGAATAGCACGATGGTTAAGGCGCTTAGGGCAGACCAAGAGACAGCGGTAGTGATGGCCATCTGTTTACAGCATGGTAATTTGCGGAGTCGTCATCAGCTTAAAGCCTTGCGTCACGTGTTATCTGAAGCAGAGCAGCGCGCTAATATCTTGATCAAAAACTCTAAAAGTGCGGTTGCCTACCTTGATCAAGGGATTCATATCTTTGCCAATGACCCTTATCTTCAGCTATTCGGTTTTGACTCAATGAACGATATCATTGGCGTACCGGTTATTGACTTGATCGCAGGCGGTGATAACATCAAAGCCTTTAAGCAGTTTTTGCGGCAGTTTGATAAAGGGAGCCGTGACGAAGTCGAGTTCAAGTTTGAGAGTCTGCGTACGGATGGCAGTACCTTTGAGGCAAAATTACAGCTGGCAGCAGCTACCTTGGATAGTGAGCCGGTTACCCAGATTATTATTCAACAAAATAACAGTAATAGTGCTGAGGTTGCTAAGCGCTTGGCAGAAGCTGAGCGTAAGGACAGCTTGACAGGCATCAATAACCGTCGTGGTTTTGAAGAGCAGTTGGCGATATTACACCAGCAAGCGTTGGCTGGTACTCTGACTGCTGGGCTGTTGTATGTTCAGCTCGATAACATTGGTAAGATCAGAAGTAGCTTGGGTTTGCAAGGTGTCGATACGACAGTCAGACAGGTCGCTTATGCTTTAGATGAGCTGGTGCCAGAAGGCTATGTGAGCCGCTTTAGTGACACAGCATTTACGATACTAGTAGAAAACCAGACCACCGACGATCTCGAAAAGCTTGCGGAGCATATTGGCCTACGGATTAGTGGCATGCTTATTGAAGTCGATAAGCGCACGACCAGCACGACGGCGAGTATTGGTATTGTCAAAATCGAAAGAAATACTGCTGAGCCTAAAATAGTACTCGAGCGAGCGATGGATGCCATCGCCCAGATTATGACCGAGACCTCCAATAACGGTGGTACTTATCATCTATATGATCCAAGCGAACATGCCAATAGTGATGACCATGCGCTGGCGGAGTCTTTAGTCGATGCCATTGCCAATAATCGCTTTGAGCTATCATTCCAAGCGATATATGACATCAATCATGATCGTAGTGACTTTTTTGAAGTCTATCTGCGTTTGCCATTGGCAGATGCTGACAATACAGTATTGACCCCTGATCAATTTATGGCGGTTGCAAAGACGCATCAACTGTTAGAAAAAATAGATCGCTGGGTGCTGATCAATGCCTGCAAAAAAATAAACGATGTACGTAAAACCCATCCTGAGGCGCGACTACTGGTACAATTGACCAGTGCTTCGCTGGTGGATAAAAAGCTGCCCAATGTCGCCAGTCAGCTGATTAATGCGGTTGGCGGTGCGGCAGGAGTGTTAACGCTACAGTTCAACGAAAAAGATATTGCCGATCATTTAACAGTCGCCAAATCTCAGTTTGAGGCCCTTAATAAAGTGAGCTGTCAGCTTGGCGTCAATAACTTCGGCTCATCTACTAAGTCTATTGAGATTGCCAGCTTTGTGCAGCCAGATGTGGTGCGTTTGGCCCGCAGTTATGTACAAGATATCGACTCTGCAGATAATTTAGAAGCCGTTAAATCACTAATCGTACGTACCAATACGGTTAATATTGATGTGTTGATGCCTTACATTGAAGAGGCGGCAACCATGTCTGTCGCTTGGAGTGTGGGTGCGCGTTACCTGCAAGGGTATTATTTGGAAGAGCCAAGCAGTACAATGAAAGTTGCTAGTGGCACATAAGAGAACCTAGGGCGTGTCCTCAATTCAAGCGCTTGTATCTAACTGGGCTAAAAATGACTAAATTTTGCCAAATATCGTCAAATAGCTGAATAATATCCCGATATTATTTGCGCTATTTTTCTCATTTGACGGCAATTTATCTCATTTTTACGACCATTTTTAAAATGAGGACACGCCCTAATCTCATGTGTGATTATAAAGTTATAATCCTAGACGTTTCTTAAGCGTGATTTATTGGTTTAGCTGCCGATAAATTGCGCTCTATTTTTAAACAGCTATCTATGTGTGCCGCCTGATGTTGCTTTCTACATGGTTTTTCAATGCACTATGCCTGTTGTCTCACATAGCTGGCGCTCCTCAACTAAAGATTGCCAAAAATGTCTATCATCAATACATCAATATTGAGCGGTATTTTTTCCGCTGTTCTGCTACTCACCGCCTGCGGGGAAAGTATCCCACCTGATTATCGCGCGCCTGTCACGCTGCCAATATATACTGAAGGTGATGCCGATAATGGTGCTCTAATTTATCAAGACGCTTGTGGCCAATGCCATCAGAGGAATGCTGGACTCAATAAAAAAGGCCCGCAGTTGATGAATATATATGGCGCGCCCGCTGCAGAGTTAGCAGATTATACCTATAGTGACGGGCTAAAAAACTCAGGTTGGGTATGGGATGCAGCAACGCTCGACCCTTATATTGCAGATGCGGAAAAAGCCATGCCAAACTCAAAGATGCTATCAGACCCGATGCCAGATGCACAAGAGCGTGCGGATGTGATTGCTTATCTGTCAACGCTGCGCGCCGCCGCGCCGATAGTTGCAGATGAGTCAAAGTAATCTCTGATTTATACTTACTATTCAAAAAACGAGCCAATAATTGACTATGACCCACGCAGCCATCAATAGTGCCATTACAACACCACGTCAAGCAGCAGCAGAGGTGACTGATAAGCCGACCTTTAGCACTGCCGACTATCGTCGCAATCAGCAAAAAATTGCCCAGCTTATGGCGCAATTAAATCAAATTGTGTTAGATAAGCCGCAAGCCGTTAAGCTTGCGCTCAGCGGTATATTGGCAGGTGGTCATCTATTGTTGCAAGATATACCGGGTATGGGCAAGACCACTTTGGCACAAGGCTTGGCGCAGTTGCTTGGTCTGAGCTTTAGCCGTGTGCAATTTACCAATGATATGCTGCCAGCAGATATCCTAGGGATGAGCATTTATGACCAAAGTAAACAGCAATTTGAGTTTCGCTCAGGGCCTATCTTTACTCAACTGTTACTCGCTGATGAGATTAATCGCTCTAGCCCTAAGACCCAAAGTGCGCTACTAGAGGCGATGGAAGAGCGGCAAGTGACCCAAGATGGACAAAGCTATCCATTGCCGCAACCGTTCTTTGTGATTGCAACTCAAAACCCTTTGCAGCAAGCAGGCGTCTATCCACTCCCTGAATCGCAGCTAGATCGATTCTTGCTATGCTTGTCGCTTGGCTATCCATCACCTGCCGCAGAGCGTGAGCTTTTAAAAGGTCAGGATCGCCGTGAGTTACTAAAAGAGTTGTCTGCGGTACTTGATACCGAGGCGGTCTTGTTAGCGCAGCAAGGCGTCAAGCAAGTATATGTCGCGGATGTGGTCTTGGACTATCTACAAAGACTGGTGGCAAAAACACGATCAAGCCAAGAGTATCATGGCTTATCACCACGTGGCGTGCTGTCGCTACAGCGTGCCGCACAAGCCTATGCCTATGTATCGGGGCATATGGAGATGACGCCTGAAGACATTCAAGCGGTGTTTGCCGCCGTCACTGATCACCGTCTCGGTCAGCGTTTTGTACCCGCGCATGTGACGGGAGGACAAGCGACGCAGACCATCGCCCAACGCATTTTGGCAGACGTAGCGGTTGTTGTTTAAGAGTCCGTTATTTAATCGCATGCTTATTTTTCAAACGATCATTCAGTTATCGATGAGAGTATCCATTTTATGGTAAGGATAGGGTAGTCATGAGCTTTTTGCCAAAAGCCTTAACCGTACCAGCTACTTCAGCATTAAGCCGTTGGTTTGCTTCGCGTGCGCCCAAAAGTGATAGTGCCACCCTCAATTTGCGTAACGTCTATATCTTTTTTAGCCGTGAAGGGATGCTATTTGCTGTCTTACTGGTCATTACCTTTATCGCTGGTATCAACTATGGCAATAACTTGGTATTGGGCTTATGTTTTTATCTAATCAGTGTCTGGCTGATCAGCTTTCATGTGACCTTTGCTCATATCTCAGGTCTAAAAGTACAATTAATAGAAGTGACCATGGCAGAAGCGGGTGCGCCTGTTTGGGTGACCCTGCAGTTGCGTAGTGAGAGTCGCCAGCCAAGACGCCAGCTGCTATTTAGCTTTGCGCAGACTGATAAAGAGATGGATAAAAAATCTGGTAAGAAAATTAAGCATCACGCAGATAGTGCGCATTCTGTACTTGTTACACGGTTACAAGATGAGCAAATTATTCGTTTGCCGGTGCAGACGCATAATCGTGGCGCGTTTGAGTTGCCACGATTAACCATCAAAACCGTTTATCCATTAGGGATCATGCGTGCATGGTCTTATGTCTATTTTGCCCGTAGCGCTTGGGTCTATCCAAAACCTGAAGCCTTTGACTGGCAGACGCAGTATTCGGTCGCAAGTTTGGAGGATTTACCCACAGGCGGGCAATATCGTCAAGGTCAAGATGACTTTGAGCGGCTCGATAATTATATCGAAGGTGAGTCGCTGGCTCGGGTTTCTTGGGGTCACGTGGCGCGCGGTCAAGGCATGTTTACCAAGCATTTCGCTGATCCAGTCGGTGATGAGCAAACATTGGATTATGCCGATATGCCAGCAGCCCATCATGAACAGAGGCTGGCACAACTGGCGTACGGGGCGATGACATTAGGTGAACTTGGCGTACCATTTAACATGCGCTTACCGAATGACATGCGCTTTGATCAATCCTCTAGTGCAACAATGGGTGAAGGCGATAGCTTTGCACGAGCATGCTTGTTAAGGCTGGCGAAAGCACCATGATCAATTTTAAAAATTCCTCTACAAATGAGACAGAGATCAATCCTGCAAGCTTTGAGCAATTGGCTTTGGGTCAACATATCACTTCTCACACTGAGCAGGCTAGCGATGCTAAATGGACTCGCAAGCTACTCGCCTTGCCAGCCTATTATTGGGTCTTAATTGCCCAAATCATCGTCATTTTACCGCATGCAGCACATCTGCCTTTATGGTTGATTGGCTTTGCTGTGGTCAGTATTGTGGCTCAGTTGCCACGCGTAAAAGCGCGATTTAAAAAATTAGCGCATTTAAAGCGTGTCTATCAAAGCATGCAAATGCTCGGCTTTTTATTGGGGCTGGCAGGTCTGTGGCTGACTTATAATACAGCGTTTGGTCTCGATATGGGCGTGGCGTTTTTAGTGCTCTGTCTTATCAGTAAGCTATGGGAATTGTATAAGCGCCGTGATGCTTATGTGGTATTGAATTTATCGCTATTTGTACTGGCTGCGCTATTTTTGATGGATCAAGGTCTCGTGACGACGTTAGAAGTAGTCGTCGGTGCGATCATCATATTATTGGCATTTATTGCGCTCAATGACGATGGCAATACTCGTGGTGATGGTCGTCTGCGTACTTTGGGTGTATTAGGTCTTGGGGCACTACCGTTATTGGTCGTGCTATTTTTGTTTTTTCCGCGCTTGCCACCGCTATGGTCAGTACAACTATCAGGGCAGCAGGCGACCACGGGTGTCTCTGATAATATGTCGCCCGGTGATTTTGCCAATTTGGGACAATCGACTGAGCTGGCGTTTCGGGTAGAGTTTGCAGATAAGCGCCCACCACAGCAGCAGCTATATTGGCGCGGCTTGGTATTTAGCGACTTTGACGGGGTGACGTGGCGTCCTAGCCCTCAGCAACGACAGTGGCAGCCGACGCAGCGAATACCTGCTTGGATTGAGAATGCCTTTGCTACTATCCCTGATGAGGTGAAAGCTGCGCCGACCAGCTATGAGATTATTCTAGAGCCCACGCAACAAAACTGGCTATTTGGCCTTGATTATCCTTTTGCTCAGCGTCAAGACATTAGTATTACTTCAAACTTTACTTTATTAAAAGACCAGCCGGTTACCCAACAGCTGCGCTACGAGGTATTACAGTTTGCCCCGATGGGTATCGATACGATTCTCTCTGATGAGTCGCGACGTCTAAATCTTACACTACCAGCTGACGGCAATCCCAAAGCAAAAGCACTGGCGCAGCAGCTGTTTGTTCAATCAGACTCAGACCCAGTACGCTACATGCAAGCACTTGAGCGCTGGATCAACCAAACGGACTTTCGTTATACGTTGTCGCCGCCACGATTGCATAAGAACCGTATTGATGAGTTTTTATTTGACACCAAAGCGGGGTTTTGTGAGCACTATTCTTCCAGCTTCACCTTTATGATGCGCGCTGCTGGCATTCCAGCACGCGTCGTGGCGGGCTATCAAGGTGGTGAGCTGAGCCGCGGTGGTAATGTTTGGGAAGTACGGCAAAAGGATGCGCACGCTTGGACGGAGGTTTGGCTTGACGGTCAAGGTTGGGTACGTGTCGATCCGACGGCTTTTGTAGCGCCTGAGCGTGTCGAGCAAGGTATGGATGCACTGACGCAGGCACAAGGGGCAGCAATGTTCGGTGATGGGGCTAGTGCGCAAATCAGCTATCAGCAGTATCAAATGCTACAAACCTTACGCCGCCTGTCAGATCAAGCCAGTTACTATTGGCAAAAAGATGTCGTTGGTTACGATCAGGATAAGCAAGCTGACTCGTTACTCAAATGGTTTAACATCCGTGCAATCATGCAGCAAATTATTTGGCTAGCGGCAAGTGCTATTACTGTCATGGTGATTTTGGTCTTTGTCATTTGGCAACGTCGCCGTAAGCGTTGGCATCCAGCCGATCTACCACTTGCACAATTATCAAAGCGCATTGGCAAAGCGGATAAATCGCTCGCTCGCGATAACAACGAAGGGCAATTGGCTTGGCTTGAGCGTTTGGCAGCGGCGGTTAATAACCGAGGCAATGATATAAATAGTGACATGGATAGCCGTAACAATACTGTAAGTAGCGGTGCGGGTGGTAAAGTTAGTAAGCTAACAGATAGCGGTCACTCAGAGATTGTACAAGCAAAAATTATACAGATGAGGCAGGACTATCGTCAACTGCGTTATGGATGCCTAAGCAGCCTTGAAACCAATGATAGCGAATACCAAACTATCCTAAAGCAGCTTAAGAAAGATGCACGTGAATTGTTCTAATGGCTGTTTTGTGAAAGCGTTGTTTAGCATATGATAAAATAGCTAATGATAATAAAGGAGGCGACTCTATGGCGATATACGTTGATTTTATGCAGATAGAATTTAAAGGCTATAAATGGTGCCATATGCTGGCTGATACCCTGCAAGAGTTGCATGACTTTGCGGCATTGATTGAAGTGGATAAGCGTTTATTCCACCGTCATGCCAGTTATCCGCACTATGATGTGACGGTGCAAATGCGAGAGACAGCAATTGAGTACGGCGCTATTCCTGCCGGTCGAAAGAAAATTATTGAATGTGCAAAGAAGTTGAAAGTAGAGTTACATGAGCAAATAGCACAATCTGAGAATCGCTAATAATTTAATTTTCTAAAACATGAGAAAGGTGGGTTATGCTTTTGTATCCCACCTTTTTTTGTTCAGGTTTTTGCTAGAAGTTTATTTCGCAATAGCTGCTTTACTAACGCCATCAAGGGCTGTTGCGATGTTATCAATAGCAGTATCACAACCTTTTATATTATGACGCTCTTTGAGATATTCAGGATTGTTGTACGACAACCAAACTTTTTTATCGGCATCTTCACTGATGAGGATTTTTTGCGGTAAGTCAATGGCGACGCTTTGCTCGCAATTCATCAATGGCGTACCCGCTTTCGGATTACCAAACATAATCACTTGCGTCGGTCTTAATGTTAAATCAACACCTTGCGCATTTTTCTGATGATCGACGCGCGCAAATACTTTCATACCTTTGCTTTCGATAATCGCTGCTAGCTTATCCGCAGTATCTTGAACGGAGTGATTACTTTGCATCGTCACCAAACCCTTCTCAGCATTGATAGCAGTCATCGTTTCTGGCGTTGATTGCACCTTATCTGGCGCGTTTAAAATATTTTCAACACTGGCGCAAGAGGATACAGCCAAAGCTAACGCCGCAATAGAGATAATTTTAAGCATAAAAAGTCCTTTTTTATGGTGGTTGTTTATTCAGTGATTGATGGTTAGCAACATCGAATATTCATTGTGAGCTATAACACTGTGCGTAATAAACTGCGCATAGTAAAGGGTCGCATTACAACACCTCTTAAAGAATGACTAAGCCAAAACTATCATCTAAGCCAAACGCTCTGCTAGATAATCTACGAGCAACCGAATCTTTGGCGATAAATGACGGTTGTGCGGATAGACGGCCCAGATACTTTCTTCAGGCTCTCTATAGTTATCCAGTAAGCTGACCAACGCACCTGATGCTAAGTGTTTTTGCACATAATAATCAGGTAGCTGCACGATACCCAGACCTTTTAAGGCAGCATCGACTAGGCTGTGACCACTGTTGTATTGCACAGTGCCAGACACTCGCAGGTTTTTTTCTTTATCAGCGTCTTTTCCAGAACCTGTTTTTTTAGAATCTGTTTTTTTAAAATCTATAAAGTGCCAATAGTCACGAGTGCCAAGTAAGCAGTTATGTTGGCTTAGCTCGGACAAAGCATGAGGCGTGCCGTATTTTTCAAGATAAGCGGGTGCGGCACAGACGAAGTTGGTACGACGGCTGAGTTTTTTTGCCATCATGGTTGAGTCGCTTAATTTGCCAATACGAATTGCCAAGTCATAGCCGCCATCAACCAAGTCAATTTTTTGATTACTCAAAAATGCCGTCACTTCGATATCACTATATTGCACCATGAAATCATTGACCAGTGGCAATAATTGCTGCTCGCCATAAGTGACAGGGGCGGTCAGTTTAATCCTGCCTTGGGGTTTTGATTGTAAGTTACTCACCGCTTGCTCAGCGGCATCCAAGCCATCGAGTACACTGCGGCAATGCTGATAAAACACGCGGCCTTCTTCAGTCAGTGTTACCTTACGAGTTGTACGATATAGCAATTTAATATTGAGACGTTTCTCTAAAGCGCTTATCTGCCGACTGACTTGCGCGGTTGAGATGCCCAATTCTTTTGCAGCACGTGTGAAGCTCTCGTACTCCGTCACATAAACGAACTCGCTAATACCGTCCCAGCGCATGATTATTACCACCGTGTAAAAGATATTTGCAAATATAGCACATTGTCATCATGGCAGAAACGACTATAATGGTCAGTATAAAGTTTAATGCTTCACAGACTGGTACAACTGTAGCTTGCCTCTACTAAGTCAGCAATATAAGATGAATAGGTCTGTGCTCAATAACCGATAAAACTAATTAAAAAGAGAGACAACTATGTCAGATAAATTTATTAAATCAAAAGCCGCCATCGCTTGGGGCCCAAACCAACCACTATCTATCGAAGAAGTGGATGTCATGCTGCCGCGCAAAGGCGAAGTATTGGTAAAAATCATCGCCAGTGGTGTCTGCCACACCGATGCCTTTACCTTATCTGGTGAAGATCCAGAAGGTGTATTCCCAGCTATTTTAGGTCATGAAGGCGGCGGTATCGTTGAGCAAATCGGCGAAGGCGTGACCAGCGTCCAAGTCGGCGATCACGTCATTCCTTTATACACCGCAGAGTGTGGCGTTTGTAAATTCTGTACTTCAGGTAAAACCAACCTATGCTCAGCCGTACGCGAGACTCAAGGTAAAGGCTTAATGCCAGACGGCACCACGCGTTTTTATAAAGACGGTGAGCCAATTTATCATTACATGGGTTGCTCAACTTTCTCTGAATATACCGTCTTGCCAGAGATTTCGTTGGCCAAAGTGGACAAAGACGCACCGTTAGAAAAAGTTTGCCTACTTGGTTGTGGCGTGACCACCGGCATGGGCGCGGTTATGAATACGGCTAAGGTTGAAGAAGGTTCTACCGTTGCTGTTTTCGGTCTTGGTGGTATTGGCCTCGCCGCCATCATTGGTGCAAAAATGGCAAAAGCCAGTCGTATTATCGGTATTGATATTAACGAAGATAAATTTGAGTTGGCTAAGAAGCTTGGCGCGACTGATTGCATCAATTCTAAAGACTATGACAAGCCTATCCAAGAGGTCATCGTTGAGATGACTGATGGCGGCGTAGACTATTCGTTTGAGTGTATTGGTAATGTCGATGTCATGCGTTCAGCGCTTGAGTGCTGCCATAAAGGTTGGGGCGAGTCGGTCATCATCGGTGTCGCTGGTGCAGGGAAAGAAATCTCAACCCGTCCATTCCAGCTAGTGACGGGCCGGGTCTGGAAAGGCTCAGCATTTGGCGGCGTCAAAGGCCGTTCAGAGCTGCCTGGCTACGTTGAGCGTTATTTAGCAGGCGATATCCCCTTAGAGGACTTTATCACTCACACTATGCCATTAGAAGATATCAACGAAGCCTTTGACTTGATGCACAAGGGTGAGAGTATTCGTACGGTTATTCATTTTTAAGAGATAATCTTGAAGACACGCCCTAGTTTTATAAGATAGAAAAACCAAAAATGCCGTCCCTATATAAGGGCGGCATTTTTTTAGCATTAAAAATATAGTCAGTGAAAAGTAATATCGATATATCAGCAACATCGTAGCATTTTTAGGATATGTTGACGATAGGCTTATAAATAACGGTTAGCCTTGAGTATCAAGAATGATCTGCTCAGCAAGTGTGACAAGATCTGAGGCCACAAAGTCCGGTGTTGGCACATTGGAGGCGGGCAACATAGCGTTATAAGGACGTTTAAGAAATGCTCCTTGACAGCCAGCCGCTTGCGCGCCAATCGTATCCCAAAGATGACAAGCGACAAGGCACAAATCTGACATTTCAACAGCCAGCTCTTTAGTGATCATTTGATAAGTCTCAGGCGCAGGCTTGAATTTTGCAACCTTCTCAACGCTAAAAGACTGCTCAAAAAACTCACTCAACCCTGCCTTTTCAAGTGGCGTAGGGGACGGGCTGCTCGCTGAGTTGGTTAACGTTACCAGTCGAAACCCTGCGTCACGTAGTTTGGTTAATGCCGGTATTGCATCAGGATGAGCAGGCATTTCGCTCATGCGCTCTTTTAACTCATCGATATCGTCACCTGTTAGCGTGATTTCATGGATATCAGCGGTCATCTGCAACGCACCGACGCCAAGCCCACCAAAAGGCGTATAGAGTCCTGATAAAGTCATGGTTTGTGAGTAAAGCACCAATTGGGCAAACCACTCTCTGAGTATCTGCTTATCACCGAACAGTCGGGCAAACAATGGCTCAAGAGTGGCGATGTCGAGTAGCGTCTCATTGACATCAAACACGATAATCGAGGCTGATTTATTAGAGGACATAAAAGATCCTTTTATGAGTAGCGAACGAAATTTTGTTAACAAAGCTAGTCAGGAAATACTATCAACAAAGCTAGTCTGGCATGTCAGCTAATTGCTGCAAAATATTCGTGAAATTCTCTACACCTTGCGCACCGCTAACCAAATGACGTTCATTAAAAATTACCGCCGGCACGCTTTGAATGCCTTGCTGCTGCCAATGTTGCTCAGCCTCTCTTACTTCTTTAGCAAAACGCTGGTCTTCTAGCACGGCTAGCGCTTCATTACGATCTAAGCCAGTCTCTGCAGCGATATCGGCGAGCACGGCATTGTCAGAAATATTGCGACCATGGGTAAAGTGTGCGGCGAACAACGCTTGCTTTAAGTCGTGCATGCGAGCTTGCTGATTTGCCCAATGCAGCAGCTGATGCAAGTTAAAGGTATTGTGCATGCGCGTGTCATCGTTAAAGTTGAACTCAAAGCCAACCTCGTGACCCGCTTCCGTCAATCGAGTTCGGCTAGCATTAGATTCTTCTTTGCTAGAGCCATACTTCTCCATAATATGTTCACGCATATTTTGTCCTGCGCTTGGCATATTTGGATTAAGCTCAAACGGATGCCAGTAAATCTCGTGTTCGGTGTTGGTTTGCTTGAGCGCTTCTGCCAGCTGGCGGTAACCAATGACACACCAAGGACAAACAACGTCTGAAACGATGTCTATACGTAGTGGCTGCGCTGATGATAATGGCTTTGAATGTTCCATATGATCTCTCGTTATCTATTTTTTAATTCATTATAGTTTTACTAGGACACATATCCCTAGGGCGTACCCTGTATTAACTGAAAAAACTGCTGCTCAATTTTTTGAGCAACAGCTATCTGTGAACAACAGTCTTTTACACGCTAGCTTTCAAGTAACAGTATAAAAACAGCCAAGGAGTTATTACAACCCTAGATTGGTTGCATCATTAATCTGTTTTGTTGGGTTGCGTTATCAGTTAGCGTCATTAATCAACCTTGTGCCATTCAAACTTTTGGAATGGCTTGTCGATTGGGGTGTTGGCAAGATGGTTGGTGTAGTTGCTCATTACCTTTTGCGCAGCAGCAAGGACGACTTCTAAAATCTGGCGTTTGGTGAAACCCGCATCCAAAAATGCTTGGACGGCGTCATCATCAACGTTACCACGATCACGGACGACAGAGAGCGTAAAGTGACGTAGCGCCTCTAACTTATCAGTCGGTAGTGGGGTTTCATTACGCAATGCTTCGGTAATCGCATCATCCACTTTCATACTTTTGGCGATGCCCGTATGCGCAGGTACGCAGTAATGACAAGCGTGCTCAACGTTGATGGTTTGCCAGACGACGGTGACTTCTTCATCATCAAAGCTGCTGTCTAAAAACAATTGATGCAGCTGTTGATAACCTTCAAGCAAGCCTGGCGCTTCAGCCATCACAGCGTGCAAGTTTGGAACCATACCAAACGCTTTAATAGAAACATCGAGCAAGTCTTTGCTGTCTGCTGGCGCGCTTTGCTTGTCGTGCAATGTAAATTCGGTCATATAAAATCCTTAGTATAACTATTCTCTAGTTATTATTTGGTTGTTAAATTTTTGTAGCTTAAGTCCGTTAAAAACAAAGAACTAAATTGAGTGATTGCTCAATAACAAACTAATGAAATGTTTAATCAATTTGTAACGGTTTTTAAATAGGCTTTCTATTAGAATCGCTAAACTATGACGCGCATTGGTTTACGCATGGTTAATATTTACTGAATAATAAAAGCTTAACACCAACCTTGGAGTATACATGAAGAATCTGACCGAAGTGATGGAATGGCGCTATAGCGTTAAAGACTATAACCCTAGCAAGAAGCTATCAGTAGAGGACTTTCAAAGCTTAAAGGAGGTATTACGCCTCAGTCCGTCAGCGACCAATATCCAGCCATGGCACTATGTCATCGCTGATGATGACGCGGGCAAAGATCGCATTGCCAAAAGCACTGATGGACATCATGAGGCCAACTCTTCAAAGATAAGAGAAGCTTCACACGTCATCGTTTTCTGTAGCCACATCCATGCAGATGAGCCACATTTGGCAGCGGTACTCGAAAAAGAAGCGGCTGATGGACGGTTTACGGAGCCAAAGCGCAAAAAACAGATGGATGACAAACGTAGAAAGTCAGTAAATAACCACCGCTATGCCCTAAAAGATGAGTCACATTGGTTGGCTGAGCAAGTATATATCAGTATGGGTGCGCTATTGCTTGGGGCAGCAACGCTCGGTATCGATGCCACCCCGATGGAAGGCGTTGATTTTGAGGTACTTGATGCTGAACTTGATTTAAACAGTAAAGGTTTAACGGCGTTAGGCGTGGTCAGTCTTGGCTACCGTAGTGGTGATGGCTACAATGCAGATCTACCAAAATCACGTTTAAGTGAAGATGCTGTTTTTACAAAGCTATAAATTAAAACTCTATCTATATGGCTATAAAGGATAAGCGTGTCGGAATAAACTTACGCTTATAAGATTATAGATAGTCAGCCATTAATGACCCCATAAGCCTATCTTCTTTATGGGGTTTCTTTATGCGCGTTAGCATATTCTTTCATCTACTTATTGTCGTCATGAGTGCCTAAGTTTTAATTATTGAGGCTGCTAACCTATGGTTTTTATTAAAAAAACTATACCCTAAGCATTACAAAGTAATAACAAAGCTAACCTTTGCTGTCAGTCATAATAAAAAAATTGAGGTTACTTTTATCTTATATAAGTAACGATAATTTAATAATCATCTGCCAGCGAGAAGCCAGCATGTCTACCTTGACGTTAACAATCAATAAGCAGGATTATCAGCTCGAGAATCTTGACGCCCGTACGACACTGCTCGACGTCTGTCGTCAACATTTACAAATTACTGGACCCAAAAAAGGCTGCGACCACGGCCAATGCGGCGCTTGTACCATGCTCATCAATGGTCGCCGAGTCAACTCTTGTCTCACACTTGCTATCATGCATGATGGTGATGAGATTACGACCATCGAAGGCATCGGTATGCCGGATTCACTATCGGCGCTGCAACAAGCCTTTAAAGATAACGATGCCTTTCAGTGCGGATATTGCACCCCAGGTCAAATTTGTTCAGCGACTGCCTTAATAGAAGAAGTAAAACAAAATTGGCCAAGCCATGTGAGCACAGACTTACAACATCCTGATAGCCTTCTGGTACAAGAAATCGCTGAGCGCATGAGTGGTAATGTCTGTCGCTGCTCCGCTTATCCCAATATCATCAAAGCCATCTCACAAGTACTTGAAAATGAGATGTCAGAGTCTGCTGCCCAGACCAATGACACCTCTACACAAAATTCAAGCGTAACAGGTATTTGGTCACCGCCGTCAAGCGAGGCTCAGTTCCATAAAGCCTCAGCGAATAACAAAACAATAACAGGCAAGGCAGGAGACCACTCATGAAACGTTTTGAATATAGCCGCGCTGATGCACCTAAGCAAGCCGCAACCTCTGCTAGCGGCAAAGACGCTTCTTTTATCGCAGGCGGTACCAACCTCTTAGATTTGATGAAGCTAGAGATTGAAACGCCAACTAAATTAGTTGATGTGACGCGCTTAGAATTACAACAGATAGAAACGACTGATGACGGCGGACTGCGTATCGGTACGCTGGTCAGCAATAGTGATTTGGCTGCCCATCCTGACGTCATTGCAAATTATCCGGTATTGTCTCGTGCCATATTGGCAGGAGCGACTGGTCAGCTACGTAACAGAGCGACAACGGGCGGCAACTTTTTGCAGCGTACTCGTTGCTATTATTTTTATCAAACAGACAGCGCTTGTAATAAACGTGAACCGGGCACAGGATGTCCTGCTATCAACGGGGAGAACCGTACCCTAGCTGTCTTAGGTACCAGTGATTCATGTATTGCTCAGCACCCATCCGATATGGCAGTGGCAATGCGCTTACTGGATGCCACGATAGAGACAGTTAAAGCAGATGGCTCGACTCGCGCTATCGATGTGAAAGATTTTTATTGTTTGCCAAAAGACACGCCGCATATCGAAAATGTGCTAGAAGCAGGCGAGCTGATTACTCATGTTGTATTACCTGCCCCTATTAAGGGCATGCATACCTATGACAAAGTGCGTGATCGCGCTTCTTATGCCTTTGCACTGGTATCTTGTGCCGCAGTCATCGATGCTGACGACAATGGCAACCTAAAGACAGTACGATTGGCGTTCGGCGGCATCGGTACCAAGCCATGGCGTAATGAAGAGGTTGAGGCACTATTAACGGATACCGATGGCAATAGCGACGTTATCACGCAGGCCGCTGATCTATTATTGCATGATGCCAAAGGTAATGGTCAGAACGACTTTAAAATACCGTTGACGCGTCGCCTACTAAAACAAGTTATTCAGCGCGCATTAGCGGGCGAGGGAGCATAATCATGGCACTATTAGAATCAATCACCCAGTCAGAACCAACCAAAAAACTGACCATGGATGAGCCTGTTGAAACGCTATTTAGCACAACGGCAAGCAAGCTAGTTGGTAAGCCAATCAACCGTGTTGATGGTTCCCTAAAGGTTAGCGGTCAAGCGAAATACAGTGCCGAAATACACTTGGACAATCAAGCCTATGGTGTATTGGTAGGCGCGACCATTGCTAAAGGTCAAGTTGAGAGTATCGATAGTGACTCTCTAAAAGGCATTCCTAATATTATTAAAGTGGTGACCGATCCTGAGCACTTCTTACGTAATTCGCAACAGGGCGGGGCAACAAAAGCACCAACTCAAGGTGTGAGTGAAGTGTTTTATCATGGTCAGCCCATAGCTGTTGTAATCGCCGAAACTTTTGAGGCGGCAAGAGAAGGCGCTAAAGCGCTGAAAGTGACTTATAAGGATGAGACTGACCAAGCGGCATTAAACTTTACTCAAGAGCTCTCTAACGCACATGCGGTAGATGAAAAAAAAGGCTCTGATAAAAATAATGTCCAAGGCGATCCAGACCAAGGCTTAGCTGATGCGGCAGTGACCGTTGATCGCTTTTATCATACCCCAAGTCAAAGCAACTCTCCGATGGAGCCCCATACAACGTTGGCTCATTGGGAAGGCGATAAGCTCGTTTTGTATACTTCCAATCAGATGATCGCTTCTTGCAAACAGCAAGTCATGGATGCTCTGGACCTAAATAAAGATCAAATACAACTGATCGCACACTATGTGGGTGGTGGGTTCGGTAGTAAGCTCGGTATTGCTCCTGAATCTATTGCAGCGGCGATTGCTGCGAAAGATCTGGGTCGTCCTGTGCTAATCACTATGACGCGTTCACAAGTGATGGAAGCAACGGTCAGACGCTCAAACACGCGTCAGCGTATCGCAATCGGCGCGAACAATGACGGCGTGATCGATACATTGATTCACGATACGATCTCTAGTAATTTGCCAGGTGAGGCTTTCTTTGAGCCAACTGCTCTATCTACGCACCATCTATATAGCGGCAAAAACCGCCGTGTGAATTATGAGATGGTAGACATGAACCAAGTGTTGTCAGGTTCTATGCGTGCGCCTGGCGAAGCGGTAGGTATGATCGCGCTTGAATGTGCCATGGATGAGCTTGCCACACAGTTGGAGATTGATCCGGTTGAACTACGCCGTCGTAATGAGCCAGAGCAAGATCCGAGTCAAGATATTCCTTTCTCAACGCGCCAATTGATTGCCTGTATGGAACAAGGTGCTGAGCATTTTGGTTGGAGTGAGCGAAACGCCAAGCCTGCCAGTCAATTAGAAGGTGACTGGTGGATAGGTACAGGCATGGCGGCGGCTGCCCGTGGTAACCAATTACAGCCATCTGAAGCACGTGCAACCCTACAGGTAGATGAGTCAAAAGCACTTGGTATCAAAGCAGTTATCGAGACAGACATGACAGACATCGGTACAGGGTCTTATACGGTGTTTTCTCAGGTAGCGGCAGACCTGTTAGGACTGCCTATCGACCATGTTGAGATGAAACTAGGTGACAGTGCATTGCCACCAGCATCAGGCTCAGGTGGCAGTTGGGGTGCTGCGAGTGCGGGTAGTGGTGTCTATCTTGCTTGTGAGCAGCTGCGTGAAATGTTAGCAGAAAAAGTTGGTCTGTATCCTGACAACATTCAGTTAGACAATGGTCAAATCAAGAAAACAGGCGAGCATGCTTTAACGGCAATGGAGGCTGCCAAAAAGAGCGGCCAATCATTTGCTGACAGCACTATTGATAAGCTATCGCAAACCACAGGGCTTTCGCTATCAGGACAGTCAGCATCACAAGAGTATGATTTTGATAATACAGAGTCTTATGCGCTTGCGGATGTGGTCGCTGACTATGATGAGCAAAAAATCACTGCCAAAGGCCAGATAAAACCGGGTAAGAACGGTAAGAGCCATCGCCAAGCCTCTTTTGGTGCGAACTTCGCTGAAGTGGCGGTTCATAAAGTCACTGGTGAGATTCGGGTGAAACGTATGACAGGTGCATTTGCCGCTGGTCGTATTCTGAACCACAAAACTGCAACGTCGCAATGCTATGGCGGTATGGTGTTCGGTATTGGCTCAGCGTTGATGGAAGAAGTGATTCATGACAAACATGACGGTCGTCTCTGTAACCATGACCTTGCCGAGTATCATGTGCCAGTTAATGCGGACGTACCGCAGTTAGATGTCATATTGGTAGAAGAAGATGATCCTTATACCAATCCAATGCACATCAAAGGTATCGGTGAGACGGCTATTGCAGGTGCTGCTGCCGCGATTGCCAATGCTATCTATAATGCGGTCGGTGTGCGTGTTTATGACTTCCCAATTACGCTTGATAAGCTGCTTGCTGAAATGCCAGAGTGATTTTTAACTCAAGTTTTATTAAAGAAACCCGCCTAAGCTGCGGGTTTTTACACCCTAACGGTTTATAACATAAGCAAGTTATAACATAAGCAAAACAAGAGGTGTTATGAATCAAGTCGCTGACATTCTCAAGCTAGCAGGTGAGGCCGCTCAACAAAACGTTGATGCTGTACTGGCAACGGTCGTCCGTACCGAAGGCTCAGCGTACCGTCGTGCTGGCGCGATGATGCTTATATGCGCAGATGGACGCTCGGTCGGAATGATAAGTGGTGGCTGCCTTGAGCCGCATATTATCAAACGTGCCTTTTGGCTCACGCGTGACGGTGCCAATGTGCAAGTCTATCAGACGGGTGATGACATCGAATATGCCGAAAATGGTCAAGCGCAGGTAGCGATCAACAAAGAAGCTGGCGATACAGGTGATGATCTAAACGACTTGGATGACATGGACTTTGATGAGTTAAACTTTGGACTTGGCTGTAATGGACGTGTGCATGTGCTGTTTGAGCGTCTGGCAAAAGCTGCACCATTTTTAGAGTTAGTTCGTCAGGTGCGACGTCATCAGCAGCCAGTTATGGTCGCTACTTTGATTCGCGCCAACGGTTATCAGAATACCGAGTTGCAAATTGGCCTGCGTATTAATCTAGACGAATATCACAATTCGGAAAATTCACTAGAGCAAGAGATAATAAACCCTTCGAATATAATTGCCTATATCGTAGAGGCGTTAGCAGAGTACAAGCTGTCTGAGAACAATACTGAATACGTGACCATAGAAACGGACGACGTAACTACTGAGTGGCTCGTACAACGCTTGCAACCACAAGTGCGTTTATTAATTTGCGGCGCAGGCAATGACGTGATGCCACTGGTGACGATGGCAAAACTACAAGATTGGCATGTCACAGTCGTAGATAGCCGCACGCAATATGCGACTCGTATGCGTTTTCCTCAGGCAGATGCGGTGATGGCGTTATCTCTAGAGGATAGTGATACTCTGCTGAAGCTAAGTGAGAATGCAGCGGTTGCTCTGATGTCACATAGCTTGACTCAAGACCGCGCTCGCTTGGCGATATTGCTAGCACATGCGCAAAACTATAGATATCTAGGTCAGTTGGGGCCGCGCTATCGTACTGAACGCTTAATCAATGAAATCAGCGCCAACATAGCGAATCCTACTGTTTTGGGTGATGGTATCCGTAAATTACATTATCCGATTGGCTATAAGCTGGGCGGAGATGGTCCAGAGTCACTCGCACTTGGTATCATGGCACAGATAAATGCAGTCATGCACGATCAAACTGTATCAGTAGAGGGTTCTCGCAGTGAAATCTCGAATTTAGCAGCAAGCGGTGATGATATGGACGCTGATATTGTGGCAAGTCTTATATGAGTAGCGGTACGCCTATAAAAGACACTGACAGCCAAGTACAAAATCATGCGGCCATCGTATTGGCAAGTGGCCTCAGTCAGCGACTCGGTCAACCTAAGCAGCTACTCGTTAAAAATGGCGAGCCATTAATCGTGCGCATGATCCGATTAGCAGTAAGCACCAATCCGCAATCCATCGTCGTTGTAATTCCTGATAAGCATCCTGCAATTGCTAATGCAGTTACAGAGCTGGCTATGCAATATCCAACGGTTCAAGCGGTGCTAAATTCAAAACCTGACACCGGCATGGCGGACAGTTTGCGTTTGGGTATTGAGACCATCGCTAGTCTTGAAATTGCCAGTCTTGACGCTTATTCAATCGAGCGAGTGCTCATTATGGGTGTTGATCAAATTCTACTAGATGAGCCACATTTAACCGCTTTACTGGCTGGTGAACAGTCTGTAGTGGCAAGTCGCTATTATAGTTGGCACAACTGCCAAAATTTAGGTGAAGCAGAACTTAATAATAACTCTGCCACCAATAAATCCACAAGCAATATCATTGGTCTACCTTTAGTCATTAACTATAAACTGCTTAGACAATGGCAGGCAATGTTAGCAGGAGATAAAGGGTTAAGGCATTTGATTAGAGGGTTACCAGCCGATCAAATAGGTACAGTGATCAACGATAATCTTACCTATGATATTGATACGCCCGAACACCTAACCTATGCTAGACAACAAGGCTGGCTGGATAAGAAATCCTAGCGATAATAAGTATTAAGCGACCGACATGACAAGCATGATAGAAACCGAACGACTGTACTTAAGACAGTGGCAAGCGAGCGACTTTGCGCCATTCGCTGAGATGAATGCTAATTCTAAAGTGATGGAATACTTTCCCAAGTTATTAACCACTTCCATGAGTAATACTATCGCCAAAAAGTGCCAAACGCTGATTGAGGATAATGGGTGGGGGTTTTGGGCGGTGAGTCGCAAAGGCGGCTCAAACAAAAGCGATGACTTTATCGGTATGGTTGGTTTAAATGACGCGCATGCTGATATGCCGTTTTCTCCTGCTGTTGAGATTGGTTGGCGATTGCACAATGATTATTGGGGGATTAGGGTATGCGACCGAGGCCGCGCAGGCTGCTTTGCGCTATGCCTTTGATGTTTTAGAACTTAGCGAAGTAATTGCCTTTACTGCCGTTATAAATAAGCGCTCGCAAAAGCTTATGCAGCGTATTGGTATGACTGATACGCAGGACAACTTCTCTCATCCGATGCTCGATGCTGATCATCGACTGGCTGAGCATGTGCTGTACAAGATTACGCGTCAAGAGTGGCAGCTTGCTTAAGTAGATATTTACTTAGTTGGGATAGCGACCTAGTTGAACAATTAAATCTCATACTCTTAAATTTAATATATAATTATCGATTTATGTATACAGACCGAGAACATTATGGAAGATATGCTGTTAGAGTTCGAAAAGGGTATAGCAGATATCTTAGAGCTATTTAATAAATTTCGAGATAGCATTGGTGAAAATCCAGTATCTAAAAGCACTAGAGATCGTATTGATTATTTTATAAGCGCTTATGAAAGTTACATGGTTGCTCTGGAAAAAGGCAGTGCAGAGAAAATTGCGGAAGCTGCTTTAAGTGTTTGTTCGAACGCAAGTACAATTAATATGTTTGTTAACGATATAGATGAGCAAACAAAAAAATACAGTAAAAATTTATCGGAACGTGCTAGTTTTCTTCGTGGAAAGATAGAAAGTTCACCAATTTTGACAGTTCCTTTAACAGATAAGGCACGTTCAAATGTCTCAAGCGACATGCAAGACTATAGATCTTTTAAGAAACAATTAAAAGATACGAATGAAAAACTTGAACAGTTAAATCGTAAAGTAAAAAAATCACTTGATGAAAGTGAAGTTAAGGCTAATATTTTAACGAAAGAAATAGAGTCATTAGAAGAGACATACAAAAGTAAAATTAGTGCCATATCGCTAGCATATGAAGAAGAGTTAAAAGCTATTAATGATAAAAACGATCAGTTAGATACTCTTCTAGGTAATGCGGCAAGCAGAGTTATTGTTTCAGAATATGCTGATAGCGCAAAACAGGAAAAAATAGCTGCCGAGTGGTTAAGAGCGGGTTCACTGGTTTGTATGGCAATCATTATTGGGATAGCTGGATATTCTTTCTATGAATCTATTCATCAAAACTTTGATCTTTCTAATGCTCTTTTAAGATTAGCATTAGTCTTTTTATTATCAGTTCCAGCTGCTTATTTAGCTCGCGAGTCTACTAAGCATCGTCAGCAACAATATACTCATCTTCAAACATCATTGGATTTAAAGGCTATTAATCCTTATATAGCCTCGTTACCTGAAGAAGAGCAACATAAAATAAAGTCAGAAATCGCTCAAAGAATATTCGCACCTAAAGACTTCCAATCTGTCAGTAATGAATCTTATCCAATTAACTCTCAAGAAGTCATCATGGCGCTTATTTCAAAGTTTGGTAACGATAAAGATAAGTCTGCCGATTAACCACTCCGCGAAAACGTCAAAATATGTCCCTTAAACGGTAAGTCTAGATAAGTGGTATTCTCGGGCTTGACGTGTTGACTGCTAAAACCATATTCAAGCATTTTATTGGTTAGCTTGTTTTTTCGGCCACGCCCAGGATCTACGACGATGACCTCACATTTTGGTAACGCATGACGCTCGATAAATTCAGCCAAAATATCAATATGTTGGTCTTCATAGAGTAAATCACTACCGATAATGATATCGAACTTGCCAAGGTGGCTATTGTCTTCTGCCCAATCTAAACGCTCAAAGTTAATCTCTTTATTGTTATTCAAGGTGGTATTGCGATCAAGGAAGTACTCAACTGTCGGATGATAGTCGGTTGCCGTAATGTCTGCATGCCGATGATTGAGCAGCAGGCTCGATAATGCCATGCCGCAGCCAACCTCCAAGATACGCTTGCCCGCAATATCATAATCGAGCATGTGATTGGCCAATACCAAGCTTGACGGCCAAATCACGCCAAACATCGGCCAAGAAGTCGAGCAAATACCTAGGTTAAGCGCCTCATCGTCAGGGTCACTAAATTGTTGGTTGTCACGTAAGGTGCAAATATGGATATCGGTGTTGCCAATTTCAATCGTTTGATAACGCACGCGCACAGTGGTCAGCGAAGTCATAAACTGTCCTAAAAAATAAGCAAGAATGCAAGCTTTGGCAGAGGGTGCCACTTTCAATGAGGGGAAAAGCTGTTGGGTAGGGTTTGCAGCGTTTAAATCTTGGAGAGGTGATAAGCGTCAAGTAAAAGAATAGGTAGAAAAAATATTCTCATTTGGACGATGATAGTATGACCTAACATTTGACAAGTTGTTGTTAATTCTGAGGAGGTTATTCTTACTAATTACCGATTAGCTAACTAATTATCAAATATTTAGTAGCAATTAGCTATAGTCAAAATATTCTAAAACGCGACGGTATTGCTGATATCAATTTTTTGTAGCCTCTGTCTGCGCAGGTACAGCAAGCAAGAAAAGTTGATATCAGCAGTGCATGATGGTTCGATATTACTTTTCACTCACTATATGACACGTTGAACATGGCGCAAACGTAGAAAAATAGCTTATATAAAAAGTGAATAGTGCTTATTACTTATTACTTATCCTAAGGCGCAGCAATAGAGGCGAGGTATCCAGCCTAATACGTTAGATTGTGACCCGCTTAAAGTCAGGCAGTCACTTTAATTCAAAAATCTTAGTCCAGACGTTTTTAATGCCCAGACCAACTCCACAAAGGCACGACTATTGGTCAGAGGCTCACCATCGATGATGAGTACATAACCTGAACCATCAATCCATAAGAATACAAAGCTGGTCTCAGGAATCAACAAGTCTACTTGCTGAAAGAACGAAATCGCTTGGCTTTCTACTGCCCAGCCGCGTTGCTTTTGGCGTAGCATAAAGCCTGAGAAGTCAGCGGCCGCCACACTCAGCATATCCGCTTCTTCTTGACTATAGCCAATCCGAGCAAGACAAAACCCTTCATCAGAGCCAATGGCTGCTCGGCGCTTACCAGATAAGCTCGCTACCACGTAGGGTAGAAATTGATCCAAGGGCAGATTGGGCGCGGGTAAAAATAGCGACAGTTTTTCAATCCAACCTTGTTCAATAAAACTTTGTAACCACCCGTCAGAGTAGCGTGCTAGCCAGTCAGCAGCCAGTAGTGTCTGCTCATAGGATAATAAATCCTGTAAAGACAGCTGCGCATCGGTCGGCTCGTTTTGTGAAAATGCCTCAAAAATACCGGCTGGGGTTAAGGTCAGATAGGTTTTATCAGCGTTTAAGTAAGAAGACATAGCGGCTACCGTTGTTGGGAAGTTTTAAATAGGCGATAAGTTAAGTTTTGATATTCTGGCCGTTAGTTTGGTCAAGGCGTTGCTGGCAATGGTTCCAACGTTCATCAAACTGCCAATCGCTTTTGCCTAAGCGAAACCAAACTAATGAGAAGGCAAGGCGATCATGGCGCGCGATACAGTGGGCAAAGAACTCATTTTCGATTTGCTCAATCGTGCCCCAGTCTTGATTATTGCGTGCTTGCATCAGCTCAGTGGTGATGTCTTTTGCAATCTCTTTGGCATCATCGCTACTGATACGCAAACGCTTTGTCTGCTCGTTCAGCGATGGCGACACCAGCACGCTCCAACGGGTCGCCAGCATACTATTGCGCTGAATATAGCTTTTTTTATTAATACAGTCGCGAAAACCCTGCTCAACCTGCGGATACAGGCGGTCTTGAATACGAGTAAATAAATTGGTCACATCGTAAGGAATGTCATACCAGCAGCCATAAAAAAAGTCCGCCACAGCACCTTGTAGCGGTTCTTTCTCGTTTAATAACAGTGCTGCATTGATACGTTGTTCGTGAAAATACCGATTATTGGGCGCCAAGAATACCTTGCGCGAGTAAAAACGAAACACCTTGCGCGCGGCCATCTCACTTTCTTTAATAAGGTCTACATCAGACATAATGGTGTCCTTTAGGTCATCGCTCGCACTCGAGTGCCATAGGCGATAACCTAACTAAGCAAAATAAAACCAAGGTGAAGCAGAATGCTAAGCAAAACGCTAGATAACATACTAGGGCGTGTCTTCAACTCATTCGATAGTCATCTAAATGGGCTAAAAATGGCTAAATCTTGCCAAACATCGTCAAATAGCTGGTTAATATCCCGATATTATCTGCGCTATTTTTTCTTGTTTGACGGCAATTTATCTCATTTTTATCACCATTTTTGAAATGAAGACATGCCCTAGTCAAGCAAGGTCTGCATCAAATCTATCATAAACTCAGCGTCTTCTTCACTCATAGGCTCAAATCCTTCAGGCATACCCAGTTCAGCCAATGCTTCTTGACCATCGTCATCCTTATTAAAATTCAGGACGGCATCGGTGATCGCTGCGGCATCGGCAACATCGTCTTTGATTAATAAAACGTGACTGATATCTGCCAAATCACTTTCGATAAGTACCGATAGCTGGGTTTTGGTCAGACGTGAAAAGCCATGGAAAATCTCTGCCAAAAAGAACGCCGCTTGGACCTCCCCTTTAATGACTTTGCGCGCGGCGGCTTGGTAGGTTTCGGTGACATCCCAATTGAGATCCGAATCTTCTATATCAACCGCTTCGAGTAAACGTAAGCCAATCAGCTTAACATCACGGTTGTCCGCCATCGCTACTGTCGCGCCAGCACGGATATCTTCTAAACGATTGATATCGCTATTTGCCGCTGCCGCAATGACCATTTCATCCGATTTTCCGATAGGGCGGGCAATAGCACGGTAGCCTTGCTCGCGTATCAGCGCCGCTGCATCAAAGGGATTGGCGTAAATGACATGGACGTTGCCTGCTTTGATAAGGGCTTCTTGTTCAGCATACGACGTCGGTGTGTTGAGATGCATATGAATACCCGCACGCTTTTGCATAAGGGTGTTAAACATATGCCAACCGGCAAAGCGCTCAGGAGAAAAATCAGGGGCGATTAATAAGTTATACGTGGGTTCACTCATGATTTAGCCTTCCTCATTTTGTTTCATTTCAGCATACTGAGCCATTGCTGCATCAATCTTGCTGCGTGATGGCTTACGGCGGACCGAGGTATAACCCACCGTTTCGCCGTGACGAATATTAGGCACGACCGTGGCATATACCCAATAATGGCTGCCGTCTTTGCATAAGTTTTTGACGTAACCGTGCCATTTCTGCCCAGACTCAGCGGTATCCCACAAGTCTTTATAAGCCGCTTTAGGCATGTCAGGATGACGCAAAATATAGTGCTGTTTGCCGATTAACTCGTCGACATTGTAGCCACTAATCTCGACAAAGGCGTCGTTAACGTGCGTTAAAATGCCGTCCAAATCTGTACGCGAGACGATAAGCTTGCCGTCTGGGTAGGGGCGTTCAATACCAGTATCATAGACAGTACGCGATGTACCATCGTGATAAGTCAGCATGATTTGTTCTGCAGGTAACTCAGGTTTTTGTGCATCAGGGAGTGGAGAACCCATCGTAATCTCCTTCATTTAACGTTGTATTCATAAGGGTTAAAAAGCGGATTTGGTGTGTTAGCGGTCGATAATAGAATGAATGATAAGCCAGATATTTTTTATTGTTCTAATAAGTTCATCGCTCATCTCTTCTCTCATCATTGAAGCCTTTCATATAAACAGTGTGCACTACCTTAAATAGTTTTTATAAGACATAGCACCAATTTTAATTTAGAGTAGGACGGATAACTTGCTATCTCTTGTTATCTATAGCGATAACCATAACGCGGCATCGACAGTGCTTTATGCTCACCAATTAGATGAGTTTGGCTAGGGCTTCTGAGGCGCGCTTGATATCCAAGAATATCAAACCAAGCTTGGCATTGGGTTTTGCCATAATGGTCAGCACTGCCTCATCTCCTGATGACGTCATAATCACGTAGCCTTTTTCACCTTGAATCATAATGCGATCGATACTGCCGCGTGCGAGCTCACGACCTGCGCGGTCACCCAAGGATAAAAGCGCGGCTGACATGGCGCCAACGCGATCTTCATCAACGCCCGTTGGTAAGGCTGAAGCAATCATCAGACCATCGTTAGAAATAAGGGCAGATGCTTCTACATCGGCTGATGAGCTGTTTAGGTCTTCCAAAATCTGCTGGAATGAATCTGTACGCATATCGCTTTCTCTGTACTGGTGGTTGGTATGTATTTGTGAACGAGTGGCGGTAGCCAAAATATCCTTGCTTTAAGAAGGGCATTATAATTCCTTACTAATAATATTGATATACGATTATGCCAATAAAAGAGGTATTTTCTAGATATTTTACTGCTTAGTGGTCGATTTCTACTTTTTATCACTATTTCTGATATAGATTTTAATAAAATATTGAATAGTTATTTATTTTTATACCTCATTACCACTAATTTAACGTTTTTTAACAAGTGAATTGTGCGATAGATTCTTTTCGTTAAAAAGGTTTAGTGATAAGCGAATAATTGCTGCTCATCGTTTGACTATGGAGTACAAACAAAAACCTGCCGCATCAACTATACTGAAAAAAGTCACATCATTTTTCATGATGGTGATATTTACTAGACTTATAGACCCTAAAAATGATATATAGATATGAGATAAAAATAGTTGTTACTTATTAGCTATGCATTTAACCGATTATTTATAGAAGACAAACAGTTGGCGTTCAATCCCATTAGTTTTTATACCGACCTGTGTATAGGAGCGTTTTAATCCCACATCGGCGTTTATAATCCTATCGTTTGCTAGCAAATGATAAGACGTGGATGTATATCAACAGATCACAATTTTTACCTTAAGGAAGCTATATGAGTATCAGTCAGGCCATCGAAAAAATCGAAGAACGTTATGCCCATCAACCTGAATTCGTGCAAGCGGTAAAAGAAGTTGCGCTTACCATCGCACCTCTGTATGACGCTCATCCAGAATATGAACATTTAAAGATATTTGAGCGTTTGGTTGAGCCTGATCGTATTATTTGCTTCCGTATTAACTGGGAAAATGATCAAGGCGAAGTGCAGGTCAATCGCGGCTGGCGTGTTCAGTTTAGTAATGCCTTAGGCCCGTACAAAGGTGGCGTTCGCTTCCATCCTACCGTCAACCAATCCGTATTGAAGTTTTTGGGCTTTGAGCAAATCTTTAAAAACGCTTTAACAGGTCTACCAATGGGCGGCGGTAAAGGTGGTGCTGACTTTGATCCTAAAGGTAAATCGGACAGCGAAATCCGCCGTTTTTGTTATGCCTTTATGCGCGAGTTGCATCAGTACGTCAGCAAGGACATTGACGTACCAGCAGGCGATATCGGTGTGGGTGGACGTGAAGTCAGCTATATGTTTGCCATGTATAAAAACTTGACTCGCGAGCACGGCGGTGTCTTGACTGGTAAAGGCGTTGGTTTTGGTGGTAGCTTAATGCGCACAGAAGCGACAGGCTACGGCGCGGTTTATTTCTTAGAAAATATGATGGCTGCGCAAAACGAAAACATCAAAGGCAAAAAAGTGCTGATCTCAGGGGCGGGTAACGTCTCACTGCACGCCGCCGAAAAAGCGAATATGCTAGGCGCAACCGTACTGACAGTATCTGACTCACAAGGTACGTTGTATGATGAAAAAGGCATGGATCAAGAAAAAATTGATTGGCTAAAAAATCAAAAAGCACAAAGCAAGCCACTGTGTGATTATGTTGATGTTTATGGTGGTGAGTGGTTTGCTAAGCAAAAACCATGGCACATCAAAGGTGATATCGCTATCCCATCAGCGACACAGAACGAAGTCAACGAAGATGATGCTAAATTAATGGTTGAAAACGGCATCAAATATATCGCTGAAGGCGCTAACATGCCATTGACTGCCGAAGCTGTTGATTATATTCGTCTGCACCGTGTCCACTATGCACCAGGCAAAGCGGCTAACGCTGGCGGTGTGGCAGTATCTGGTCTTGAGATGTCACAAAACTCAGTGCGCCAATATAAAACCTTTGAAGAAATCGATGAGCGCCTAAAGCGTATTATGAAAAATATTCATGATTGTGCCGCTGAAGCATCAGAAAACTATGGTCAGACTGATGATGGCTATATCGACTATATGGCTGGCGCCAATATCGTGGGCTTCAAGCGCGTGGCTGATGCGTTATGTGCCTATGGTATCTTGAACTAACTTTTGGTATCTCGAACCAACTTTTAGTATTTTGAGCTAAAAGGACAGTTTGTCTTAGTTCGCTTATTGAAATTTTAAATACCGCTTTTATTTCTAATAAGGGCGGTATTTTTTTGTTTGAAATTTTTTTGCCTTTTTCGACAGGACGCTCACTAAAGTTTTTTGGCTTATAAGTACCTAATTTATAAATGTTTTTACATGTTTTACTTGAAGTTACATTAATCTATTTTATTAGACAGATTATAAGTAATCATTATTAGTCCTTTTGACTATTATCAATTCTCTAGGTTCATTTTAGTTTACCCAAAGTTTTTACCTATAGCTTTGATACATTCATCAAGGGATCAACCATGACCGTCCACAAGGGAGTCTATACTGACAAAAACTCAATTTTTTTGAGTTCGATTCCTATGATAGGAAATCGATTTAGCGATTATTTATTTAGCGATTATCTATTTAGTGATTATAAAAGCAATTTTCATGCTTTGAGAAGTCACTTACTAAAACGCACCGCCCCAAAAATTGGATTATATAAAGACCGTACATTAAAAGGCAGTCGTGCTTTAAACGATTATAGTGATATTGTTGGCTATGCTGGTATTGAAGACCAGCTTGGAGAGGCTGTAAGTATCCATAAGTTTTATGGTCATACTTCAAAAAGCTCTATCCGCTTAAGCTTTCAGTTAATGACCCGTGCTGAACCGGCAGCGATGGTGATTGAGACGATTAAGTCGTTGTTGGCGATTAAAGCAGATGACGATGAGATTTTAATTGTCGATAATAATAATACTCAAACAACGCTCTACAAGCCATTGGCTCAGTTCTGTGCCAGTCTGGATGCGCGTCACAATGTACATTTTTATCATATCGATTCAGTAGCAGGCTTTAAAGCTGGCGCACTTAATTTAGCGTTGGGGCTTATGGACCCCAATTGCAGCCATATAGTGGTAGTTGATAGTGACTATCAGGCGTTACCGCAAGCGCGAGTATCGATTGCCAATGCTATCGAGTGTTATCCGACCCATGCGCTATTGCAGTTTCCTCAGTTTTATCGTGACGCCGGACGAGTCGATATTCATAGCGAGCTAAATCACTATTTCAATCACCATTTATACCGTCCGTTTAATCGCACACGTGCGCTATCGACTGGGACTTATGCAGTCATTCGCCGCCGTGCGCTATTAGATTTAGGCGGCTGGTCAGGCGCATCAATTACCGAAGATGCGCAGATGGGTGTGCTGATGCATAGTCGCGGCTTGCGCAGTCAGTTTGTCCCTGAGGTTATCGCGACAGGACTGCTACCCACTACCTTGCACGACTTGATGAGCCAGCGGCGACGCTGGATCTATGGCAATATGCAAGTGCTTAATACTTACTTTTCAGCGTCATCAAACTTGCCTTCAACAAGTTTATCCATCATAGATTCACTCGTCACAGACTCATCCGCTACAAAAAAGAAACTCAGTGAGCGTCTAGCGTACATGGGTGCACACTTATCTCAGCTTAGTGCTTGGGTCAATTTTACCGGTATCTTTATCGTATTGCAGCTATTGACGCTACTTATTATTACGAGTGCGCTACTATTCAGCACCAGTTTAAATATTTATGCTTTGCTTGCTCCTTTATATATCGTGTATGCGAGTTACGCCATATTTTTGGGTAGGCGTTTATGGGCATATATGCAGGATAGGGCATCGCTCAATCAGCAAACTAGCAATGGAGCTGCGCCAAGCTTAAGTAATCGTTTGCGGGCTTGGGCTGTGCATCTGAATTTTTGGGAGTTGGGCGCTTTATCATGGTGGCCAGTACTATGGGGACAAAAGAAGCCGTTTATCTGTACGCCGAAGCAAGAGTTGATACGTACGCGAAAATCAGTTTATGTTGCCAATTTAATGGCGATGCCTAAAGTATTGCTAATGTTAAATATAACCACAGCCATAATTGTATCGCCATTTTCCCTTTTATATTCACCGCTACTATTTGGCTGCGCCGTGATGGTTTGTATTCTAAAAGTATGGGCTGCCAAGGTGATGCTGGATAATTACAGCTATGAAGAATATCAGGTTGCAAATAAAAAGGTAGCTGCTGAGACCTTAATTACTAAAAACCTCAGTGCTAAAAGCTTCGTTACTAAAAACTTGTCTCAGCCGCACATGATTAGTATTGCTAAATCAAAAGACAAACCTTTGACGTCTTCATTTAAAGACGACAATGCTGTTAATTTTTAACAACATTAATTTTAATCTCTACAATTTTTATCTGTACCTAATGACTGTCATTCAACTCATATTTAGTTAATTTATACTTAATAAATTCATATTGGACTTGTTATGCTATCTAGCCCTACTGTCGATATATCAAGTATTACTGCTTACCGTGATGCTAGCGTAATAGATACTCCTGTATTGCGCATTGCCATTATTGCGCATTCTCTATATCCAATCGCGCAGCCATATGCTGGCGGTCTTGAGATGATTACCGAGCTTATATGTGATGAATTGGTCGCTCAAGGACATGAAGTGTTGCTCTATGCGCATGCTGATAGTCAGACTAATGCGACACTCGTGCCCTTTATGACGCGCACGCAGTTTGATGCGTTGGTCTATGACAATGAGCATGATTCGGTAGGTATGAGTCGCGAAGAGTTGTATCAGTATTTGGTCTATCAGCAAGCCATGCGCGATATCATCAGTCGTGATGAGCAGGGCATGATCGATGTGGTGCACAATCACAGCTTGCACCATATACCGATGATGATGGGACAGGCATTTGGCGCGCGTTTTTTTACCACCTTTCATACGCCGATTTTCCCGCAGCTGCGCTTAGCATTATTGACACTACGTCAAGGCACGCAAACCCAGTTCACCGCGATTAGTGGTCATCAGCAGCAGTTATTTGCTGAGTTCGTGCCTTCTCATGTGGTCTATAACGGTATTGATGTACAGTCATTTGATGCCAATACAAACCCAATTGAAGACGAGATTTACTTTTGGTATGGGCGCATTTGTGTGGAAAAAGGCACCCATTTAGCGATGGAGTATTGCAAAGCGGCCGGCAAGCGCCTCATTATTGCAGGGCCAAAAAGTAATGAGGAATATTTTGATGAGTACGTTGCACCGTTACTAGAAGAAGATAAAAACGCTGGGTCTTTATTCGATTACGTCGGTCATCTGAGTAAAGATCAAATCAATGAACGCTTAAGCCAAGTGACTGCTATGCTATTTACCAGTACATGGGACGAGCCTTATGGCTTAACGCTGGCTGAGAGTTTGGCTTGCGGTACGCCAGTGATTGGATTTGATGTCGGTGCGAGCGCTGAGATTGTCACGTCATCGACTGGTATCATTGTACCTAAGATGGACAAAGACGCTTTCATTCAAGCTTTTGCTGATATCAAACATATTTCCCGCGCGGCATGTCGTCTGCGTGCTGAGCAGTTTTGTTCCGTCGCTACGATGGTGGATGGTTATCTGCGGCTATACGAGCAGGCTTTGGAAAGTGGTGATAGTAATAGTGCTCAGATTCAGGCCTTGTCTTTCTAGATGATACTTATGATTCAAGTTCTAGCCTACTAAAAATTTTCTAAATAAACAGACTAACTTTACTAGCTATTTAAGCGTCAGTTTTTAAACAGTAAATTTTGGGAAATCTCCTTATGCGTATTGGCTATTATGCCCATCATCATGGTTCAGGTCACTGTCGCCAAGCAGATAAATTGGCTGCTCTATTGCCGCCTAAATTACGCTCGCAGATGACAGTGTTTACCAGTTTGCCTAATGATGGTTATCACTTTAGCGCGATAACTGATGAGCAAATCGTACGTTTAAGCGCTGAGGATCAGCTACCAGAAGATGTACTACTAGGGCGAGCTGGAAAATATTGGCAGCCAAGTAGTTTGCATTATTCACCAGTAGGTAATCGCAATGTGCAGATGCGCAGCTGGCAGTTACTCGATGAGATTCGTCAGCGTCAGATTGACCTAATGATTATTGATGTCAGCGCCGAAGTTGCTATGCTGTGTCGCGTGGCTAGTATTCCTTACTTATACGTAAGGCTGGCAGGTGAGCGCGATGATATACCGCACTTGAACGCCTTTGCTGGCGCGCTGGGATTATTAACCCCTTACCCAAAGGCACTTGAAGCGTCAGCAACGCTGGACTGGGTACGCCAAAAAACGCTATATCTTGATTTCATGCCCAATAAGACGGATGAGCTGTTAACGTTTACCGCCTTTATAAATAAGCTCATGACGCTCACTACTAGTAGTATTAGTATCCATGAGCGGCTTTCATCTTCGGATAATAAACAAAAAATAGCTGATACTACAATCATAACGGTTATCAAAGGTTACGGTGGGCACGACGCTATTGATGCCAAGCTGCCCGAGCTACGCCGTGCATTACCGAATGCATTGATTATATCGCTTGGACCTATTAACGACGAGGCACGACATTGTGTTGATATTGCTGCTCACGTAAATGATGTGACGCCATTTATTGCCTATAGTGACCTGCTGTTGATGGCGTGTGGTTTGAACGGTATTGCGCAAGCTTATGACTATGCGACGCCGCTCGTGGTGTTGCCAGATGAGCGTCCGCATCGTGAGCAGGAAGTCATGGCAGAGGCGCTGATTGAGCAAGGTCGTGCTCTAAGTTGGGCACAGTTCATGGCTCAAAATTCAAGTTTGGGTAGTCAGGATATACCGTCTTTTTTATCAGTTAACGATAAGTCAATTAGCAATGAATCGATTAGCAATGAGTCAATCAACACTGATAAGACTGCTCTAACGGATAATCAAGATAATACGCCAGCGCAAAAATTTATGGATAGCATTGTTGACTATACTTCCGTCAAAGCTTGGTTTGAAGAATGGTTATTGCCACAATTGGGCCTAAAACCTGATAAACAATAAGAAACCTTAAAAACAAAAGGTTCTACAATAAGAGCAAAGAAGATCTCTATGACAACGACAACCAAAGCGCAAGAGGCCACTCATGCCACTACTCCCGTTAGCGTGCCTTTAAGCGTCATTACTACCTGCTACGGTCGCAATCGGCATCTCTACAACCTACTCGGTAGCTTGGAGCAGGGTAGTGTCAAACCAGCAGAAGTTATTATCGTTAATGATGACGCTGAGCCTGAACGTCTGGCAGCATACGATTTAAATATCATTAAGATAGCAACGACTACAGCGACTGAGAATGGACTAGCAATTAGCGCATCATTTGATATCGGTCGTAACCGTAACCTTGGAGCGGCGCGCGCCACGTATGATGCCATGATTTTCTTGGATGTAGACTGTATCGTCGCGCCAACCTTTATTGAGCAGCTATATAGTAAACTTCAAGCACGTCCCAACGCCTTACTGATGGGTCAACCGCGTTATCTGACGCGTCCTTTGACGGATAATGAGGGTAGACAGCTACAACAAGGTAAATTGGCAGCCGACTTTTTAGACAAGCTGTCTGTATTTAACCCTTATCGGGATAACTTTGATTTACAACATCAGGGTACGTCTATTAAACAGACGCAAGACTATGGTGCGTTTTGGAGTCTTTGCTTTGCTATTATGCACAGTCAGTTTGAGCAAATTGGTGGCTTTGATACGGATTATGTCGGCTATGGCGCTGAAGATACGGATTTTGCTTTTATGGCGCGCGCGTTAAATATCGATTTTTATTTAACTGATGATGTGATTTACCATCAACAGCATAGTGTCTATAGACCGCCGCTTAATCATTTGGATAGTATCGTTATCAATGCCAATCGCTTTTATGAAAAATGGCAACATTGGCCGATGTCAGGATGGTTAGCGGAATTTTCGCAATTACAACTGATTAACTGGCGAGACGAGCAGACAGTACCGATTGCTATTAATCGACAGCCAAGTGAAGTCGAGATTAGAGCGGCTCATTATCCGGATGCGCCTTATGTGTAGATATATAGTCGATACTAAATAAAATAGATACATTGCATTAATACGCTAGACTGGTACAAATTTCTTTTGCGTGCTGTGCCTGCGCAGACAGAGGCTGCAAGAAATTTATCCCAGTCTCGCTATATCAGTTTTAAAGTGAATCAACTATAAGTGTTTAATCTTATTAGTAGTGTTCTATTAGTACTGACGAATAATCTCGACACTATTAGGCGGCGTCGCAAGCTCTTGTCTCTCAAACGCCCAATTATGCCCATCCCAAAAGTGCGCTGTTTTGTCATCATTATTAAAGCCCAACATGACTATCGATAGCGGAGTCTCAGCGTTCTGTCGCTGCTGCACATGTAAGCGCGCCGCCAATAATAGCCGATATAACAGAAACCCTGAGGTCGGCGCTGATGAATGGATATCAGCAAAAATAGGATAATCTGCCACCACGCTATCCTGCTCTGATAACACGCGACAATGCTCATCGCTATGCAATAATTCATTTAGCAGTTCTGGAATCTCTAATACTCGGCTGGCTGTTATCGGATCATCATTAGGGCTGGGGTCATCAGCTAGTAATGGAAACTGGTAGTCAGTATTGCCAAACAAGATGCCAAGTGGTGCATGCTTTGCCATATCGAGCATCGCCGTCAAATTATTACTACGAGGCGGCATGCCAAAATGCAACAGACTGTCGCCAATTTTTCTAAAGAATAATAGTTTTGGTAGATCTTTAACACTAGGATGATGCGCAAAAAAATCAGCATGAATAAAATCATTAAACAAAACCAGCATATCTGTCGGCTGCAACAGCGCCTCTAAGCTCGCTGTATCTATTGAAGGATTATTGGCTATCAATACGATACGCTGCTGTTGTAATAGCGCTTTCTGTATGATAATTGGCAAAGTGTCAAAAGCGGCGGTTGAAGGGTCTGATTGATCATAATTACTGTTGTAAAGTAAGTTTTGTAGCGTGTTTCGCATCATTAATTATGGTCTCAATATTTGGAAATTCAGAGAAGGAAATGGCAGACATATTATAGCGCTTACTCGCTCAAATTAATATATAAACCAAAGAGTTATCTCGTGTTCTTTCCACATGTGCTTGCTTTAGAAGCATAAACAGGAAAGCTACATTACGCTACCTTTTTATCTGCTATTCATCCCTATATATCCGTATCATAAAAGCAATTCCATAATGGCTATAAGGATAAAGAGATATGAGTAATATTATCAAAAAACTTCAACTGACTACATTGGGTGCTTGTCTAACTTTAGCATTGAGCGCAGGTGTAGTTAGTACAGCTGTTAGTGCTGCCAATCATACTGACGAAGTGAGTGCTGCTCAAGCAGCGAAAATTAGCCTAAAGCAGGCGATTACTACGGCGAGCAAAGAAGCTTCCGGTACTTTAATCAGCGCAGAGTTTGATGACGATGATAGCGATGCTGAGGGTGATGGCGGTGTCTATGAGCTGGAATTTAGTACTAATACCACTGGTTATGAAATCAAAGTTGATGCTATAACTGGCAAAATCGTAAAGACTGAAACCGAACGTCTGGATAAGGACGATTTGGCTGACTATAAGGCTCAGCAGCAAGCAAAAATCAAGGTGATGGATGCGATGAGTATCGCTGAGAAGCAAACGGGTGGTCGCATTCTCGAAATTGAGTTTAAGAATGATCGCGATTATGCTAATCATGCGTCCTACTACGAAACCCAACTTCTCAAAGGCAATAGTCTGCTTTGGCTAAATATCGATGCCGATACGGGGAGTACATTTAAAAACAAGTTTAAAAAATAACTGAGCGACATAAATAAATATCAGCAGTGCATGATGTATCGACATTATTTTTTACTGACTATAGAGTAGCAGTGTCTTAACTTCTATCGATAGCCAATAAAAAAACCCCAATCATTTAATGGTTGGGGCTTCTTTAATTATGGTAAATGTTTATATAAATTCGCTATACCGTCTCGCGCCATTTACCTTGAACCATAATACCTGCAATAGGATTTAGCCCCATTTGATAAGCAAGGTCAGCAGGGCGCGCGATATCCCATAATGCCAAATCAGCATCGTAACCCACTTCTATTTTGCCTTTTTTGGCGAGACCTAACGCTTGTGCCGCGTGAACAGTTGCGCATGCCAATACTTCTTCAGGGGTTAAATAAAATAGTGTACAGCCCATATTCATCGCTAATAACAGCGACGTTAGTGGTGAAGTGCCGGGGTTGCAATCTGTCGATATGGCAATGTTGACCTGATGTTTGCGCAGTGCTTCTATCGGTGGCAACTTAGTATCACGTAGCGTATAAAAAGCACCTGGCAATAGTACGGCTACCGTGTTGCTTGCGGACATTTTTTCAATATCTTCTTCTGCTAAGTGCTCTAAATGGTCGCTTGATAGTCCTTGGTATTCTGCTACCAAAGCACTAGCACCTATGTTTGAGAGCTGCTCGGAATGCAGCTTAACTGGCAACTCTAACGAGCGGGCAACGTCAAAGACGCGCTGAATCTGCTCGCTACTAAAGGCGATGTTTTCACAGAAACCATCGACCGCATCGACCAAGCCCTCGCTATGCAAGATTGGTAACCACTGGCAAACTTGTTCGATATAGGCATCGGCATTGTCTTTATATTCTGGCGGTAGGGCATGGGCGGCTAAATAGGTGGTGCTGACATGAATGTTGTGTTTGTCAGCGAGCGCGCGGGCGACTTTTAGCATTTTTCGCTCAGTTTCTAAGTCCAGTCCATAGCCAGATTTGATTTCGACACTGGTCACGCCTTCTTTGATGAGCGCGAGCAGGCGCTTTTCACTTTGCGCAAACAATTCTTCCTCATTCGCTACGCGGGTAGCGCTAACGGTTGAGACAATGCCGCCACCTTGTGCCGCGATATCTTGATAACTGGCACCTTGCAATCGCGCTTCGAACTCGTTGCTGCGGTTACCGCCATAAACGATATGGGTATGACAATCGATGAGTCCAGGCGTGACCCAGTTGCCGTCAACGTCTTTGATTTGATCATTTTTATATTGGGTAAGGTGCGGCTTTATTTGCTCATGCGTGCCAACCCATGCAATTTTGCCATCTTTGATACCGATAGCGGCGTTCATTAATTGACCATAAGGGGTGCTATCTTGTTGACTATCGCTATAAATATTAAACCTGTATTGCGCTGAAAAGGTGGCGAGATTGGCATTGATAATAATGTTGTCAAACGATGTCAGAGTGGAATCGTTTATAGGCGTTTGGTCTGTAGAATTTGTCGTATTAGTCATAATGTGCTCCTACTTATTAGTATAGATTTAGTGCAGCCATCCATAGTCCGCTTACTTTAAAATAGACATTGTGTCGTTGGTAAAAACGCTTCTTGCTGTGGTGCTGCTGACAGAGGATGTGCAAAATTTACTTCAGTAGCCTTGTATGGTTGGTTTATTTTAAAAATGTTATAGCGTGACTGGTACAAATTTTACTCGCTTGTTGTGCGCAAGCGAGACAAAGGCTTCGCAAAATTCATCCCAGTCACTTGTATAAATATTCATAACACTTTTATTCTGTATCGATTTATTTATACTAAAAGTAAATGCTGCTCGATAATAGTTGCCAAAAGCCGAGCGGCAACCTTACAGCTGCGTCCATCAATATCAAAGCTCGGGTTAATCTCGGCGATATCGGCCATTTTTACTTTATTCGACGCCATGATACGTTTGACCGCGCGCTCAACGAAGCTCAGCTCAATACCATAAGCTGCTGGTGCACTGACACCAGGAACGACGCTCGATGGCAAGCAGTCCATATCAATGGTTAAGTAGACCACATCAACGTCATTGATAAATTCTTCTATTTGAGCTGCAATTTTTTTCCATTTCTTATTGGTGCAGTCTTCGTCACTGATAATGTGGACGCCTAACTGCTCAGCACGGTCGAAGAGCGCGGCAGTGTTGGAAAACCGGCTAACGCCGATACAGCAATAGTGAAATGGCTGACCTTGTGCTTCAAGGTGCTCGGCTATTTGGCGAAATGGTGTACCAGACGTGGCGACATCAGATTGGCGAATGTCCAAATGCGCATCAAAGTTAATCACCCCGATAGTATGCATTGTGCTTGCATGGCTTTTAACATGGCTTTCAAGATTGCTTTCGACATCATTTTCAAAATAGTTTTTGACATTGCTAACGTCATGAGTAGGCTGATCGGTTTCTGATGACAGCGCCTGCCACAATCCTAAAAAGCTACCATAAGCGATGGCATGACCACCACCAAGACCAATAGGCAGGCCGCCTTGCTGGATAATATGGCTAACCTTATCGGCATACTTTACTTGGGCTTGCTCAAGGGTACGCTCGGCAAAATCATCATTATCATGACAATGGATATCGCCAGCATCACCCAATAAGGTTGGCAATTGACCATCAAAGCGTTGTTGTAACTCAGCGATGACCGGTAGTGCCGCAAATGTTTGACGAATTAAGGGCGGCGCAGCTCTTGCACCTACGCGTCCTTGATTACGTCTGACGCCTTGGTCACAAGCGAACCCGACCAGCCCAATGCGCTGACCGTTTTGCTGACCGGTGCTATCAAAGGCATAAGGCTCGGCTATTTGATACCAGTAGCGGGCGCGCGCAGACTCAAACGGCTCTGCACGTCCTGTCCACTGACTCATATCAGCTGCGCTGTAGCTAACGGTTATTGTCATTGTTGAACTCCTTGCATAATATAAAACCTGACTCTCAATTTAGTATGACCTACACCCGTAAAATTAGATGATTGAGAGCGGATTTAAATATATAAAACCTTTTATTTAGACTCGTACCAATCGCTACGCAATGACTGCCAGTGGCTTGTCAGAGTGCCATCTAATACCAGCTGCTTTGCTGCTTCAATATCAGGCGCTAGGTAGCGATCTTTATCATAAAAAGTGACTTGCTCGCGTAGTTTCTGATGCGCTGTCTGTAACGGCTCTGAGGTATCTAGTCCACGATGGAAGTCGATACCTTGACCAGCAGCCAATAGCTCAATGCCGATAATGGTGGCGGTATTTTGCGCCATCTCATATAGGCGGCGCGCACAATAGGTTGCCATAGATACGTGGTCTTCTTGATTGGCAGAAGTTGGAATGCTATCAACGCTGCCAGGGTGGGCGATAGACTTGTTCTCTGAGGCTAGCGCCGCTGCGGTCACGTGGGCAATCATAAAGCCTGAGTTTACCCCAGCATTATCAACTAAGAATGGCGGTAAGCCGCCTGATAAGGTTGCATCAATCAATAAAGCCACACGGCGCTCAGACATAGAACCAATCTCAGCAATCGCCAAGGCTAAAATGTCTGCAGCAAAAGCAACTGGTTCAGCATGGAAGTTACCACCTGAGATAGCCACTGGGCCGTCATCATTGTTAAAGATAAGTGGGTTATCGGTTACCGCATTAGATTCAATTAATAAAGTCTTGCCTGCTTGGTTGATGATATCAAGGCAAGCACCCATGACCTGTGGCTGGCAGCGTAAGCAATAAGGGTCTTGTACTCTATCGTCTTGCTCACCATCATGGGAGGCGCGAATAGCACTGCCTTTAATCAGCTGACGATGCGCTTTAGCGATTTCAATTTGACCATGATGGCCACGCACTTCATGAATACGTGCGTCAAATGGGGCATCCGAGCCTTTGGCGGCATCGATAGACATAGAGCCGACGATGGTGGCTGTCTCAAGCAAGTCACGCGCTAAGAAATAACCGCGCAATGCTAATGCCGTTGAGACCTGTGTACCATTGATAAGGGCAAGACCTTCTTTGGCTGCAAGGGTAATTGGCTCAAGACCATGCTGCGCTAATGCCTCAGCAGCGGGTACTTTTTTGCCGCCAACATAGACATCGCCTTCGCCCATCATGGCCAGCGTCATATGTGATAAAGGGGCTAAGTCACCAGAGGCCCCAACGGAGCCTTTTACTGGAATGTGTGGCGTAATTTGATTATTAATCAAAGCCAATAGGCTGTCGACTACCTCGCGGCGTACACCAGACACGCCTTGCGATAAGCTGGCTACTTTCATGACCATGATTAATCGTACCACGCCGTCTGGTAGCGCCTCACCAGTACCAACAGAATGCGACACGATCAAGTTACGCTGAAGTAGCTCAAGCTGATCATCACTGATACGGGTTTTTGCTAATAGGCCAAAACCGGTATTGATACCATAAGCGCTTTTATCACGCGCAATAATGGTACGTACATCTTCATGCGAGGCATCTATCGCCTCATAAGCACTGTCAGGTAACGTCAATATGACAGGTTGCTCATAAATATCGCGCAACATCTCAAAGCTTAATTGGCGTGGGTGTAGGGTTAGTTTTTTGATATCAGTCATGCGATTCATCCTAATTTTATGAGCTATATTAATTGTATTTTTTGTTGTCTATACATTTTAGTTTATGCGTTGTTGTTTATAAACAGCTAAAGGCTATGTCGTCTAAATTTCTTTAACTAATCCCGCTTGTTTCAGTCGGTCTAACTGATCCAGCCCAAGTATATCGCTAAATGTCCAAAAGGTGCAGCGATTAGAATGCTAAGCACCACTCGCTCAAACCAAATAATGACCATCTTAGGTACTGACAGCGGTATCTCAGTTGCCAATACACAAGGAATCATCGCTGAAAAGAACAGTACGCTACTAATCGAAACTACGCCTGCCACATAACGGGTCAAGACCTCAGCTTCCGTTAGCAATAGGGCAGGCAAGAACATCTCAGCCAATCCTGCTGACATGCCTTTGGCAGCAACTAATGGCTCAGGCATACCAGTTACCCAAGTGAATGGATACAAGAGCAAACCTAACGCATCAAAGACTGGCGTATATTTGGCTAGTAATAAACCAGTTAACCCTACCGCGATAATAGAAGGCACAATCGCAGCTGCCATCGTCAGTCCATCGCGAAAGTTCGACCACATAATTTGTTTGAGGTCAGTTGCACGGCGTGAAGTAGCCAGTCCTAAATGATACGCTGCTGCTAAGCGATTGCCTTGTTGGTGGTCTAAGTTTGGACGCTCGACGCTATCATCAAAACCTCGAATAGGTGGAATACGTGCGGTAATGGCGGTGACAATAAAAGTAATAATCAGTGTCGACCAAAAAAACAGATTCCAAAACTCCATTAGACCAAGGGTCTTAGCAACGATCACCATAAAGGCTGCCGATACCGTAGAAAACCCAGTAGCAATGATGATGGCTTCACGGACCGAATATTGATTTTGCAAAAAGACCCGATTGGTAATGAGCAGCCCAATAGAATAACTACCAACAAAGGACGCAACGGCATCAATCGCCGATGAGCCGGGCGTTTTCCAAATTGGCTTCATAATAGGCTGCATGAGTACCCCAAACATCTCCAGCAAGCCAAAACCGAGCAAAAAAGCGAGGATTAATGCGCCAATAGGGACAATCATACCGACTGGTAATGCCAGTTTTTCAAACAAAAACGGCAACATGTCCTTTTCCATGATGATAGCAGGCGCCATATCAGTGATATACATGATGGCGAGTACTAGCCCGATAATCTTGAAGGCGGTTAATATCATATTGGTGATATTTTTACGCCATGAACCATCATAAATGGGTTTGCCAACACCATAAATCATCAGTAGAAACAGCAAAAACACAGCAAGGGTGTGCTGCTGAGTGACTAGATAAGTTGCCCCATGATCAAATAAAATGGTGCTCTTTTCACCAATAGTAAAAGGCACAAAGAACATCACCAAGCCAATAGCACTAAATACGATTAGCTGTATCAGTGCGACAGGTTTGGACAGCAGCTTTTCAGGCGGCGGGCTAGCAGGTGCTGGACTGTCTAGAGGCGTTCTAGGCACGGAGCTGCCTGGGGGCAAAATATCACGTTCAGACATATTATCGTCCTTGATAAAGTGTTGATGATGTCCCTATATCATTTGGGCATATAAGGACAAGGGCAAGCTATTTAATCATCGGTAGATTTAAGCCATATTCTTTGGCTGTTTTGATGGCCAGCTCATAGCCCGCATCCGCATGACGCATCACACCTGAGCCGCAATCATTGACCAGTACTCGCGCCAAGCGCTTGGCAGCGGCATCTGTGCCATCAGCGACGATGACCATGCCAGAGTGCTGCGAGTAACCCATACCCACGCCGCCGCCATGATGTAATGACACCCAAGTGGCGCCGCCTGCGACATTGAGCATGCCGTTTAATAACGCCCAGTCAGATACAGCGTCCGAGCCATCTTTCATACTTTCTGTTTCGCGGTTTGGGCTGGCAACAGAGCCAGTATCCAAATGGTCACGACCGATAACGATAGGACCTTTTAACTCACCACTTTTAACCATTTCGTTAAATGCCAAGCCTGCTTTATCACGTTCACCAAGACCTAACCAGCAGATACGTGCTGGCAAGCCTTGAAATTGAATGCGTTCTTTCGCCATGTCTAGCCAGCGATGAATATGCTGATTTTCAGGGAACAGCTCTTTAATTTTTTGATCGGTTTTGTAGATATCTTCTGGATCACCTGATAATGCGACCCAGCGGAATGGACCTTTACCTTGGCAAAACAGCGGACGAATATAAGCAGGGACAAAACCCGGGAAATTAAAGGCATTTTTTACCCCTTCATCAAAGGCAACTTGACGAATGTTGTTACCATAATCAGTCGTTGGGATACCCATTTCTTGTAGGTCGAGCATTGCTTGCACGTGTACGGCACAAGATGCAGCAGCATCTTTGGTTAAGGCGGCATGTTGGTCTGGATTTTCTTGTGCTGCTTTCCATTCTTCAACTGTCCAGCCACTTGGTAGATAGCCATTAATCAAGTCATGCGCTGAGGTTTGATCAGTAACCAAGTCAGGTTTTATCTCGCCTGCATTGGCACGCTTGACCATCTCAGGCAAGATATCTGCAGCGTTACCAAGTAGCGCGATAGAGACGGCTTCACCAGCATCCGTATGCTGCTTAATCAGCTCATAAGCATGGTCAAGATTGTCGGCTTGCTTATCGACGTAACCAGTACGCAAACGGAAATCAATACTAGACTGTTGGCATTCGATGTTTAAAGAAGTCGCGCCGGCAAAGGTCGCGGCTAATGGCTGTGCGCCGCCCATACCACCAAGACCAGCGGTCAAAATCCAACGTCCTGCCCAGCTGCCATCATAATGCTGGCGACCGGCTTCGACAAAAGTTTCATAAGTGCCTTGGACGATGCCTTGAGTGCCGATATAAATCCAGCTACCGGCAGTCATTTGGCCGTACATAAATAGGTCTTTGCGATCAAGCTCGTTGAAATGCTCCCACGTTGCCCAGCGCGGGACAAGGTTGGAGTTAGCAATCAACACACGTGGCGCATTTTCATGAGTTTGAAAGACGCCAACTGGTTTGCCTGATTGCACTAATAAGGTCTCATCGTCTTCTAATTCTTTGAGTGACGCTAGGATTTGATCATAGCTTTCCCAGTTACGGGCTGCACGTCCGATACCGCCATACACAACCAAGCTTTTTGGGTTTTCGGCCACATCAGGGTGTAGGTTGTTTTGCAGCATGCGATAAGGCGCTTCGGTCAGCCAGCTTTTGCAATTTAATGTGCTACCAGTCGGCGCGGCGATTTCGCGGCTCTCATCACGGCGGGTAGGTTTGTTGCTATCGGTATCAGTAGTCATGGTCAAATCCTTATGAAATCTTTTTAGACAATAAAGTAATCAAGGTAAGCGTTTTACAGTCAGTCTATAAATTCGGCGAAATATCGATTAGATGACGCAGATTTTTAGCACTACTGTAAAGTTGTATATACAAATTATCAAAGATTATTTTCACACGCAAGTACTTTTTTATAAATGACTCAATTATTTTTGTGAGTGTTTTGGCAGATAGACAGAGGTGAAGGGGTTTTGCTGAGGTTCATGAAGTTATCTCGTGATATTATGGCCTCATTATTATTGATGAAACTAACGGTTAAAGACGAATATGACAAAGACGATTCCAGCCTATCAGCGGATTAAAAATGCCATATTGGACAATATCCATTCCGGAAAATGGCAGGCGGGCAATGCAATCTCTACCGAAATGGCCTTGGCAGAAGAGTTTGGGGTATCGCGTATGACGGTCAATCGTGCCTTGAAAGAGTTGAGTGAAGAGCGGGTATTGGAGCGCCGCCAAGGGTCGGGGACATTCGTCGCCCAGCAGCAGTTCAATCATACCTTTGTAGAAGTGCGTAATATTGCTCAAGACTTAAAATCAGCCAATCGTGACTATCAGGCACAAGTGCTGAGCAAACGCGCTATTACCGCGAGCATGTTAGATGATGAAATGCGCCGTAAATTTAGTATTGATGAAGCAGTCTTGCATTCTGAGGCAAATGAAGCTGATAGCACTATTAATAGCACCGAGGCGGCTATTTTATACGAAGTAAAAATCATTCATTTCGCGGATGGCCAGCCGATACAATTTGAAGAGCGTTGGGTCGATGCGACAAAAGTACCAGCATTCATTGAGCAAGATTTTAGCGTGGTGAATACTAGCGACTACTTGATTGCTGAAAGTCCACTCGAGCGCGGTAACTATACCATTCGCGCCTTAGCAGCACCTGATGAGATTGCTGAGGCGCTACAGATTGCACCGCAGTCACCGACGTTAGTGCTACGTCGTCAGACTTATTCGGCAGGGAAAGTATTGACCTTTGTAAAGATGTGGCATGCTGGCGATCGTTATCAATTCTCAGGTGCACTCTAACAATCTTACGCATGCTCACTGTTTTTGTACGGTTATTCTTACCCAATTACGATAGTATATAACTTAGCTACGATTTGATTTTTAAGTTTGCTAGGTAGCTGGCAACAGCCATTAGCGCTGACTAGCCATTGTGATTAAAGGTAAACGTTACTGTAAAATGCTTAAAAATTATATCTAATACCTAAAAGTAGTATTGAAAAACAGACTTACTATCCTCAAATTGAGCAACCAAAGACACAGATAATAGCGTACAGGTTTTATTGCTATCTCTGTATGTCATCATTTAGCCGTTTTTATTTGGCTTATATATTTTGCTCTACTTATATTTTTGCATTATTCATTTATCCTATAAGGACGCCTTATGAAACGTCGTAACCTTTTAGCCCTTGCCGCCAGTACTGTATTGCTTGCCGCTTGTGGTCAGTCTAGCACCAATGAAGCCGACACCAATGCGACAGATAGTGCTGCGACTGGTGGTTCAGATTTGCTACAACGTATCAATAATGGCGGCACGATTAACGTCGGTACCGAAGGCACCTATCCGCCATTCACGTATCATAATGAGAGCGGTCAGTTGACGGGTTATGACGTCGAAGTGACGCGTGCAGTCGCTGATAAACTAGGCGTTGATGTTGAGTTTAAAGAAACTCAGTGGGATGCGATGCTGGCAGGTCTAGACTCAAAACGTTTTGATATGGTCGCCAACCAAGTTAGCTTGACCACGCCTGAACGTCTAGCCAAATATGACAAAGCCACCGCTTATAGCTGGTCAGGTGCTGTGGTGTTAGCGCCAACTGATGACAATCGTTATAGCTCATGGGAAGCGTTAAAAGGTTTGCGTTCAGCACAGTCACTGAGCAGTAATTATGGTGAGCTGGCAGAACGCTATGAAGCCGAAGTTGTCCCTGTCGATGGTATGGCGCAAGCGATTCAATTGGTCAAACAAGACCGTGCTGACTTTACGATGAATGACAATCTTGCCATATTGGATTATCTCAAGAAATTCCCCGACAGTGCGCTTGAAATCAAATTGGTCGCTCCTGTCAGTGAGCAGACGGGCTCGGGCTTAGTATTGCTAAAAGGTGATGATGCTGTGGTCGCCAAACTAGACGAAGCCATGGCCGCATTAAAAGCGGATGGTACGTTGACCAAACTCAGCGAAGAATTCTTTGGTGCTGATATAAGTCAACAAAAATAATGCTAGCTTCTATCACGTCAGTGCTGGCCGAATTACTGGCATTATTGCCATTCATGGACCCTGCTCGAGCGCAAATTGTTATCAATTCGTTTTGGCCAATGCTCAAAGGCGGTATCTATTATTCGATACCGCTGGCATTGATATCCTTTGCGATTGGTATGGCAATTGCGCTGTCGGTGGCGCTCATTCGTATCGTCCCACGCGCTGGCTGGTTCCATGAGATTGTTTACCGGCTTGCGCGTATTTATGTGTCTGCTATTCGCGGTACACCCATGCTCGTGCAGCTGTTTATTATCTTCTATGGTTTGCCCAGTGTCGGTGTTAAGCTCGATCCGTTTCCTTCAGCGATTATTGCCTTTTCATTGAATATCGGTGCTTACGCCTCGGAGACGGTACGTGCCTCGATTTTATCTATTCCAAAAGGTCAGTGGGAAGCAGGCTCAACGGTCGGGTTAACCTACCTACAAACCTTCCGCCATGTAATTTTGCCACAAGCGCTTAGGGTATCGGTACCACCGTTATCCAATACTTTTATTAGCTTGGTAAAAGACACCTCATTAGCCTCATTGGTGCTGGTCACGGAGCTGTTTAAACAGGCTCAGATTATCACCGCACGTAACTATGAGTTTATGTTGGTTTACACCGAAGCGGCAGTGATTTATTGGGGTATTTGTTTATTCCTAACCTTTATTCAAGGTAAGCTTGAGACCAGACTTGATCGCTACGTGGCGAAATAGCTAAGTACGAAATAGCTTTTTGACTGATTGCAGAACAGCTTTAGTATCATCCGCACAACAGGAACCTTTATGATCAAAGTCACCAACATTCACAAAGCCTTTGGCAGCAATCAAGTGCTCAAAGGCATTGATTTGACCATTGAAAAAGGCAAAGTCGTGGTGATATTAGGGCCATCAGGGTCTGGTAAAACCACTTTTTTACGATGCTTAAATGCGCTAGAAATTCCAGATCAAGGCGTTATTGCCTTTGACGACGGCAGCTTGACGGTAGATTTTGCCACTAAGCCTAAGAAAAAAACCTTGTTGGCGCTGCAACGTAAGTCGGGCATGGTGTTTCAGTCTTATAATTTATTCCCGCACAAATCCGCGCTTGAAAACTTAATGCTTGGCCCGACAGTCGTACAAGGACAAAGTAAAGCGCATGCTCGTGAGCAGGCTTTAGTATTATTGGAAAAAGTTGGTCTGTCGGACAAAGCGGATCTTTATCCGTTTCAGCTATCTGGTGGTCAGCAGCAGCGAGTTGGTATTGCTCGTGCACTTGCGATTGAGCCGTCATTATTGTTGTTCGATGAACCAACGTCCGCGCTTGATCCTGAGTTGGTACAAGATGTCCTTGAAACCATGAAAAAATTGGCGTCAGAAGGTTGGACAATGGTCGTAGTTACGCATGAGATTAACTTTGCTCGTGATGTCGCAGATCATGTGGTTTTAATTGAAGATGGTGTTGTCGTCGAAGAGGGCAGTGCCAAGCAGCTCTTTGAGGATTCAGAGCATCCAAGGACGCAAGCATTTTTGCAGCGTATTCAACTATAAGCTACTTATCTAATTGTAATGTACTAAGCTATAAAAAAATCATCAGTCGCTTGGCTGATGGTCCTTTAAAGTGATTGACCGTTCATCTATCCGATGAAGTGATCTTGATTCATCATATTGAAAACAATAAAATAGTCTGTAATATTTGAATGAATGTAGAGATAACCTGAAAATGATGGATAGATTTATACTGAAATCTCGGGAGTTTCCCAAACTTTGTGTAACTGCTTATAATCCACTAACAGGAGAATAAGCAATGACGACTCAATCTGACATCAAGAAACTGGCTGAGCAAATGGCTGGTAGCATGAAAAGCTTCGATGACATCAAAGACTTCTTAGATTAACACATGAAGTGCAATATCAAAGAGCAGGTGAAAAAGAGGCCTAGATGCGCTAGCATCAAAGCTACTATCCACCGCCAAAGTGAGATTGCAACCATGAGCTATACACATCTAAGCCTAGAGGAACGATATCAGATTTATGCCCTTAGAGGGGCACAACATAGTATTAAATTTATAGCAGGGGCGTTAGGCAGAAGTCCCAGCACCATATCAAGAGAGCTTAGACGCAATAAAAGCCTACGAGGCTACCGGGCAAAGCATGCAGACAACACCGCTAAAGCGAGGCGAGCAAATAATGCCTTCACCATCATTTTAAACGTCTGGGACTGGGTCGTGACTAAGCTTAAACTGCAGTGGAGTCCTGAGCAAATAGCAGGCGTTCATAGTGGAGTCAGTCACACGAGTATCTATCGTTACTTATGGACGGATAAGAGGCAAGGCGGCACGCTATGGCAGTATTTAAGACGCAAAGCCAAACCCTATCGTCAAAGGCTTACCACTGAGACTCGTGGGCGTATTAATGACAGGATCTCAATTCATGAGCGCCCTCATGTAGTAAAAGAGCGATCCCGCATCGGTGATTGGGAAGCGGACACCATCATTGGTCAAAACCATAAACAAGCTATCGTGACAGTGGTAGAGCGAAAGACAGGTTTGGTTAAGATGAAGCGAGTGACTAAAAAGAGTGCTCATCTGGTCGCGGATGCGATGGTGGTAATGCTAACTCCAGTGAAACTACACGTTAAGACGATTACGTCCGATAATGGCAAGGAATTTGCGGATCATAAAGCCATTAAGCAAAGACTCTATAGTGGGTTCTACTTTGCTGATGCTTATGCCTCATGGCAACGAGGAACAAACGAAAATACCAATGGCTTGATTAGAGAGTACTTGCCTAAAGGATGTGACTTTAGACAAGTATCTGATGATGAGGTTCAAAACATTGAAGACAGGTTAAACAACAGACCAAGAAAACGATTAGGGTTTAAAACGCCAAACCAGGTGTTTTATTCCATTACTTAGCGTTGCACTTGGTGTGTTAATCTAGG